>NZ_JBRWXJ010000002.1:0-180465 GCF_053364895.1 Enterobacter sp. WI-ESBL-E8 | reverse complement strand
GACGGCCTGTTCTTATGGCGGCCGGGTGTTGTGTTATGTGGTGCATGCGTTATAATCCTTCACAGGCAACGCGCCTGCTTTTAGACCCCCTTATACCTGTGTCTTCCGCCAAGATGATGACAGTTATCGGGGGGTTTGTGCATTCAGGCTCCGGGAAATCCCGTTACCTGCTCCTGAACGTTTTAAAGGACACGTCCTGTCCCTGTTTGTTTCCGGAAGTCCGCATTTCTTCCGTAAAACCATCTTCTGCCACCCAACTGCCTCACCACAAAGCAGTCAAACCGTCAGTTTGAATTAGGTCACAAAAGTAATCTGAATCAACAATCTGTCCCACCACAAGATGATTGCTGATGTTCTAAATACTACCTTCTCGTAAGTGAATTTTCCAGATGTTAGGCCAGATTACCCTCCATCGGCGCGAGCTGATTGTCCCTAAGATATTTTTAACCGACAGAGACCGCTGAAATGTCAGGGCATTATGTGTAATCTGGGAAACCAGCAGAGAGAAGAGAAATCTGCATGCAGGACATTTAACTCAAGTCGTTATACTGCGAAGCTTTCGGCTCATATCTGCAGTGAGAAAATTGTGTATAGCATTTGCTTTACACAGTTCCTGTGTTATGCTTGTAAAGCAATTGCTATACAAGGGGTGCAATAATGAAATCAGATGTCCAGCTCAATCTCAGAGCCAAAGAATCTCAAAGAGCACTCATCGATGCTGCTGCAGAGATCCTTCATAAATCACGTACGGACTTCATTCTGGAAATGGCATGCCAGGCTGCGGAGAATGTGATCCTCGATCGGCGTGTATTTAATTTTAACGATGAGCAGTATGCAGAGTTTATCGATATGCTCGATGCGCCAGTTGCGAATGACGCTGCCATCAAGAAACTCCTGGCAAGGAAACCTCAGTGGGACGTGTAGTAGCACCGGAACCTTTATCCAGCTCACATCAACTGGCTGAGTTCGTGAGCGGGGAAGCCGTTCTCGATGACTGGCTTAAACAGCGAGGGTTAAAAAATCAGGCTCTAGGTGCTGCCAGAACGTTCGTTGTATGTAAAACAGGCACCAAACAGGTTGCCGGTTTTTACTCCCTGGCCACCGGCAGCGTTAACCATGTAGAAGCGACGGGAAGTCTCAGGCGCAATATGCCAGATCCAATCCCGGTAATCATACTTGCTCGCCTGGCTGTCGATGTCTCATTTCGTGGACAAGGGCTGGGTGCTGATTTACTGCACGATGCAGTATTGCGCTGTTATCGGGTGGCTGAAAATATAGGCGTTCGTGCAATTATGGTTCATGCGCTGACAGAAGAAGCCAAAGGGTTTTATCTTCATCATGGTTTTAAACCATCGCAAACCCAGGAACGGACTCTGTTTCTTAAGTTGCCGCAATAGATTCATTGGCAAGAAAGGGATATGCACTATCAGTAAAATATTGATATTAAATGAAATTAATTTAATACTTAACATAATCTTTGTTATGCGCACTGATATTGTAACAGCAAAGTTGTAATGTCCGTTCTGAGCTAAGTTAAGATCTCCGTCACGTAGATTCACCATCAAGGGATTCTGATGACGGCTCATGCAGCGGAGTTTTTCACTTTGGATGAAGTTAACCGACTCAAAATCATTCAGGATGTTGTCGACCGACGTCTGACCACTCAGATGGCCGCGTTGCGCCTGGGAATATCTTACCGCCAGTGCCGACGCCTTCTGTTGCGTTACCGTGAATCTGGCCCGCTTGGTTTAACCTTGGCTGTCAGTCAAGCCATCGTTAACATGAATCCGATCGAAAATTCCTTATCGCATTTTTACAAATACGCAGTGGCAAGAAAGATAGATTCTGGCTCATGACAAGTAGAGTTGTTCATTTGTATAAAGAGACTTCGCCTTCAGGACGCGTTTTGAACCTGCGATGCATCCACAGGTATTGCTCAGGAGCACGGAGAATTTCACGCTCGATGATCTTGTTCATATAAGCCGCTGCGGCGACCTTGTCTTCCCCTGGATAGCCTGACAACGGATTGCTGATATACATGTGATAACCTTTTTTATCGCTACGTCGAATCATGCTAAGTGTGATCAAGTGTGCACCAGCTAGTTTTGACAGAGCATACGTTCCGTTCGTCGTGGCTGCTTTTTTTACCGAGAAAAAAGGTGCAAAAACGCTTCCTTTAGACCCATAATCCTGGTCTGGTGCAAACCAAACGGCTTCACCTGCTTTTAGCGCATGAACAAAACCTGATAAATTACGTCTATTAATCATAGCCTTGTTTGAACGCATACGCCCTTTTGTCTGTACCCATTCCATTAATGGATCATTGTGTGGGCGATACGTTGCCATCATAGGATGGCATAACCCCATTACTCTTCCACACAACTCAAGGGACATAAAATGAATCCCGACAACCATTACACCTCTTGTCGCACCGGTCAGGTTTTCAAGCCCTTCGACATCAAACCATTTTTTGACTCTCGCATCGCTCCAGAACCAGGCCATTCCTGTTTCCATCAGTCCCAGCCCGAGAGAAACAAAGTTTTTATTGACCATCTGGCTCCGGGCAAACGGTGTCATCTCGGGAAAGCACAGTTCGATATTTCTAATCGCAATCCCTTCCCGGCGTTTCAGAAAGGGTCTGGATATTTTTCCAAGGCCAGAGCCCAGAATATGTAAAACCGGGTAAGGAAGTTGAACGAGAAGCCACAGCAGACCCAAACCAGACCAGGTAAGCCAGTGGCGAGGATGAAGTAAATTATGAGTAAAAGTCTGTGCCATAAATTTCCTTAATGCTAATGAAGGTTATAACGCAAAAGGAAATCAATGAGGCAATTCGTCTTTAGCGATACATTTTGTTTTAGACAATTTAAACCCATCTAAATCCAGAAAAATAATTTTGCAATGCCTGGTAAAGGATTTAAAGAGTCAGGAATTAATTGTAAGCCAGCAAATTTATTCTGTTATAAATCCATGGTTTTATCATTGATACTCAAGGAATTGTCTTCTTGATTCATCATCATCAAGGTACTCAAAAGAAAGAAGCCGAATTTTGGTAAGTTTATAAAACCACTCACAATCGTTTCGTTGAATAATTTCGCCTGGTTTGAAACATATCCCGGATGCCACCCGAATAATCGCATATTTACCATTACTAAACCTGACCCGGTGAATACAGAAAGGTTGGCCAGCCTGTCCGTGACAGCTGTTCGACATGATATGTCCTTCAATAAAAACAGATTTTTTAGATTTCATTATCATACCCTCGACAACAGCAGTACAGGAGGAACGTTGTCATTTTCCGACATCACTGACGTTAAGTGGCAGAGGCTGATCAGCCGCCGATACACCAGCATTCTGAAGGTCTGAACAACAGTCCGCAGGCAGGGCACTCAAGAACCGCATCTTTTCTTAGTTTACCTGCTTTCTGATCGGCTCTGTGTGCACATACCGGGCAGGCAACATGAACCGGTCTTTCTTTAAAATACCTGAGCCCATTTGTATAAGACATAAATAATTCTCTGAGGAATACAGTAATTATTATACGCTTTAATATAAAAATAACTGGCATAAGTTATGTTAAGTTGTGTCTGGATCAGGATATCAGATATTTAAAATTGAACGTCTTATTTATGATACACTACCCTTCCGTGAGAAATTTAAGATGAAATCAGAAGACACCCTTGACTGGTATCCGGCACAACTACCGCCTGTGAAAATTATTCTTGGCGAAGCCGTGCTGGCTGTGGGTAAACAGGGCCGACCGATTAATACCCGCACCTTGCTGGAATACCTTCAGGTCATGCAGGACAAACAAAAAAGGCGGGATGACAAAATCGCCATGCAGACTGCGATTGATGTTCTCAGGGATAATCAGCGCATTAACGGCAGACGTTAATGCACCTCCGGGATCAGTGTCAGTTCTGAATGATCTCAACCGTATGGTTTTGTCCATCATCCTTCAGCGGTATTCTGTCATCAGGGAGGAAAACACCATCCAGCGTCACGCAATATTCTGCATCGCCGCGTGAAACACTAATCTGATAATGGCTTTCACCATATTGATATGCCATAGAAAAAGACGACCACTCATCCGGTAACCTGGCATGAACACTAAAGTCAGTGCCGGAACGTTTTATCCCCAGTAATTCCTCGGTAAGTAAACGCCAGGCCCAACCTGCGGAACCGGTATACCAGCTCCACCCTGCACGTCCGGTATGGGGAGCGACGCTGTAGACATCAGCACTCATGACATAAGGCTCAGCTTTATAAATCCCGACAGAGTCCGCATTCAGGGTATGATTTATAGGGCTGAGCATTGACCAGAGTTGCCAGGCTCGTTCGGCATTCCCCATTCGGGCAAAGGCCATCACTGCCCAGATGGCGCCATGCGTATACTGCCCTCCGTTTTCCCGCACACCGGGCAGGTACCCCTGTATGTAGCCCGGATTTGGACCGTGTCCGTCGAAAGGAGGCGTTAACAGTTTGATCAGCCCTCCTTCGTTATCCACAAGGTGCTTATCCAGCGCTTGCATGGCCTTTGCGCACCGTCCCGGGCTCGCGGCGCCGGACAATACAGACCAGCTCTGCGCAATCGCATCAATCCGGCAGTCCTGTGAGGTTTTCGATCCCAGGGGAGTACCATCGTCAAAATACCCGCGCCGGTACCATTCCCCATCCCAGGCGTGGGCTTCGAGATTACTTTGCAGGCGCAGAGCCTGTGAACGGCACATCGCGGCGACGCTTTCATCCAGCCTGCGCTCTGCCAGCGCTGCAAACCGCTGCAAAATGTCGTACAGGAAGAAGCCCAGCCAGACGCTTTCACCTTTGCCTTCGATACCCACCCGGTTCATCCCGTCATTCCAGTCACCAGCCCCCATCAGCGGCAGGCCATGCTCCCCGAAGCGAAGTCCATAGTGAATAGCTTTGACGCAGTGTAACCAGAGTGTCTCTTCGGTGCCGCTGATGACCGGCGTGTCATAGACAGACTCTTCACCAGGCTGAAGCGAGCGTCCCTCCAGATAAGGAATGCGTATTTCCAGTGCATCCATATCCCCCGTTGTTTCAACATAGTGGCAAACAGCAAGCGGCAGCCAAAGATAGTCATCGGAACAGCGGGTACGCACACCGTTGCCGTGTGGCGGGTGCCACCAGTGTTGCACATCCCCCTCGATAAACTGCCGTGATGCACAGAGTATTATCTGTTCACGCATCCGGTCCGGAGCAGCGTGGCTCAGAGCCAGCGTATCCTGCAGCTGATCGCGAAAACCAAATGCACCGCCAGACTGATAGTAGCCACTCCGGGCCATAAGACGGCAGGCGACCGTCTGATACAACAGCCAGCCATTAACCAGTAAATTTACGGACGTGTCGGGGGTGTTAACTACGATTTTATCGAGAACATTGTGCCAGTGATTATGAATCCGGTTCAGCTCCTGGCGGACCGTATCCTCGTTCATGTAGCGGGCCAGCGTCTCCTGAGCACAAACATCATTCTCCTCTGCGCCGAGGATAAAAATAAACGTCCTCTGGTCCCCGTCAATTAATGTAACCGCCGATTGCACCGCTCCGCAGGGATCCAGACCGGCCCCCGTCTTACCAGAAAGCTTTTGCAGTTTCATAGCCGAAGGGGCGTGAAGGGAACCATTACGGCCAATAAACTCCCGGCGGTCCCCTGTCAGAGAACAGTCATTACCGCTGACGGCAAAAAATGCAGTTCGGCCGCCACCATTATCACCATAAAAGTTATTCGCAAGTATCCCGCAGCCGCCGGGCGTTCTGGCCACATGTGTCACAATGTGAGGGGCTGAGCGCGTTCGTGTTTCTCCGAGCGTCCACTCTACATAGCCTGTGACGGAAAGTTGACGTGTCCGTCCCGAAGAGTTACTGAGCGTCAGGAGCACCAGTTTAACCGGATCTTCTTCAGCAACCAGGACCGTCAACTCGCTGTCTATACCACTCTCACGATGGGCAAAAACGCTGTAGCCAAAACCATGGCGGGTCAGGTAATCACCGTGTCCGCGAACAGGTAAAGCCGTCGGCGACCAGCACTCCCCGCTCTCTTCATCGCGCAGGTAAAATGCCTCGCCGCTGCGATCGCTCACCGGATCGTTCTCCCACGGCGTCAACCGGTATTCATGGGCATTCTTATACCAGGTATAGGCCTGCCCTGCCTCTGAGATCACACTGCCAAAACGAGAATTTGCCAGTATGTTCGACCAGGGAGCCGGTGTAAGCGCATTTTCCCGAAGGACGATCTGATACTCCCGCCCATCCTGAGAAAATCCACCGTACCCATTGAAATGGCATAACTGACTGGTATCAGGGCTCCAGTCCGTATGTTGATTACGCTCGCGCACAGCACGCGGAATGAATGCCCTTGCCGGCGATTTCAGGGTATGAATACGCTGGTTAAGCTGCTCATTAATCCCCCCTGCGCGGTCATCAAGATAAAGACAGGCCACGCTCATCAAAAGCAACTTATCCTCAGCGGAGAGATGCTCACCGTTGCGGACAAAAAGCCCGCCTTTTTTATCCAGCAGACTGGCTTCAGACCCGGCATAAATTAACTCCATAATCTGATTTTGTAATCCCTGCTGGTAGCCGCCGGGGCTGTTATTCAGGATAACTAAATCAACATCCAGCCCTTTCTGTCTCCAGTAACGGTGTGCCTGAATCAGTGTGGTCACTGAGGTGATACTTTCCTCGCTGGTTATACTCAGCAGCACTATCGGCAGATCCCCTGAAATTGCCCAGCCCCACAGTCCGGACTGGCCACGCCGATTGCGGCCGATCGCCTGGCCTTCGGCGCGCAGCTCCTGGACAGGGTAAAGCACAGCGCTGGCGAGACTATTGAACAACGTGGCATCATCTTCACTGGCGTTCATCTGGCGCAATACCACCAGACTGTGAGACCAGGCCAGTTCAAAGACGCGATCGGCGATAGGGTAATCGCGATATTTCTCCAGCAACGCCAGGCTCTGCTGACGGGTCTCACTGATGCCATAAATGATATCAATCGTAACCGGCTGCCCCGGCTGCAGAATAATGGCGTTGCGAATTGCCAGTATCGGATCCAGCACCGAGCCCGACGTGTTGCCTAGCATCCCTCCCGTCTCTATTGCCTGTGCATTCGCAGGGTTTCTGCCACGTCCAATAAACCTTGCCCTGTCCGTTTCAAACGACACGTTATGTCGGTTATCGCCGTGCACCACCATCATGTGAAACAGGCAAGGGCCCGGTTCATCCGGTGAGCGCGGGCGCCGGTGGCAAAGAATAGCGTCACGCTCAGGAGCCAGCTCAGTCTGAATAAACAAATTGCTGAATGCCGGGTGTGCCAGATCGCTGGCATCAGGTGCCAGTACCACTTCAGCATAGGTTGTCAGCTCCAGAGAGCGAGGCTTGCGACCACGATGAATCAGTGTGAGCCGTCGCAATTCAACATCATCCTCCGGAGAGATCACCACCTGAGTTTTGACGCTGAGTCCCCCTAAGCTGCGTCTGAATTCTGCCCCCGCATCGGTGAACAACACTTCCTCGTCTTGTCCGCTGGTGTAGCCTGTTGGTTGCCAGGTATTGCTCCACACATCTCCCGTCTGGGTATCGCGGATGTAGCAGAATGCTCCCCAGTTATCACGGGTGGTATCACTGCGCCAGCGCGTTAGTGCAATATCATTCCAGCGACTGTAACCGCCGCCGCCCGCGGTCAACATCAGATGATAATGGCCGTTGGACAGGAGTTGAATATCCGGGGCGGGGGTATCCATGCTATAGAAAATACGGGGTTCATAGCGAACGGGTTTGACCATGCCCTCATGAGATTCAAAATGACGGCGCGGACTGTACAGATCGACCGCATCCGGCACGCGCTCCTGTAACAGCAGACTCGCTGACCGGAATACCGTACTGGACATAAAGCGTTCAGTCATGGGGGCATCAAGCAGCACATGAGCCAGCGCCTGAAATGCCATACCCTGATGATGCGCCATCCAGGACTGTACCACCGCATAGAGCTGACCGGTTGCAAGACGTGAGGGGGTATAGTCCAGCGCTTCATAAAAACCGTATTCTCCGCATGCACCATTTTTTTGCAGCCTGAACAGGTTCTCACAAGCTTTCTGCGGGGAAACCATCAGCGCCAGCAGCGTGGCGTAAGGAGCGACAACCATGTCATCGGCAAGTCCCCTGCGTAGACCGAGCCCCGGTACGCCAAATGCCTGATACTGATAATTATGCTGAACATCAAAAGCATGATAGCCAGACTCTGAAACACCCCATGGTACCCCGCGTTCTTTCCCCCAGTGAATCTGGCGCATAACCGCCGACTGACTCATTTCATCGAGCAGGCTGCCGGGCCAGGTGGGCATCACCAGATTCGGCATCAGATATTCAAACATGGATCCGCTCCATGACATCAGGGCAGTTTCATTATCAATCGTGGTAAACAATCGACCCAGCGCGTACCAGCTTTTAAGAGGCAGCTGATTAGTCGCAATGGCAAGAAAACTGGTCAGGCGGATTTCAGACGGCAGGAGATCGTAGTGGCTCTTGTCAGGCATATTGGTGTCACAGTTATAACCGACGCTGAGCAGACTGGTTGCTTCACTGTACAGAAAGGCGAAATCCATCCGGGCATGCTCATCCAGCCGCTGTTCCAGCTCGGTGATAATATTGAGTCGCATTCGGGCCTGCTCCGCCACTGACGCCGGAGGCGTTCCTGTACCGGTTAATGTCGGACGGGCAAGCTCGCTCAGCGTCGGCAGCGTCTGTTCATTCCAGGATGCAGGCAACCAGCCAAGCAACAGAGACCACTCATGGCAAAGCTGAACCAGTTGATGCTCCAGATGTCCAGCCCAGCGCATCTGAAGAGGAGATCCCTGATGACATGCGCTGGTCAGATGGTTGCACTGGGTGCGCATGCTTTTCAGTTCGCTGAAAAGCGCCTGCGGAGAGAGCGACACCGCGTTCAGGCAATGCTTGCGCAGCAGTCTCAGGCTGTCAGGTGGGTTCTTACCCCACTGTTTTTCCAGAATATCCAGCGTATCGTTCAGTCCTGCCAGTATCTGTTGGTTGCTTAAAACAGGCTGATGACGCATGGCGGACAGGCCTGCACGCAGGGTCAATAAATGCCCGGCCATATTGCCGCTGTCGACGCTGGAGATATAGCGTGGACTGAGGGGGACCAGCGTACGGGTGTCATACCAGTTGTAGAGATGGCCCCGGTAGTGCTCCATTTTATCCATCGTGTCGAGCGTGAGCGACACGCGCCGGAGCACCTCTCCGCCAGGCAGGTAGCCAAAGTCCCATGCCGTCAGGTTAGCCATAAGTGAAAGACCAATATTGGTAGGAGAAGTTCGGTGTGCCACCGTCGGTTGTGGTATTTCCTGATAATTATCAGGCGGAAGCCAGTTCTCTTTTGCTGTGGCAAATGTTTCAAAAAAAGCCCAGATTTCACGGCTTGTCTGGCGTAACAGCTGTTTTTGTTCCTGATTAGGCGAAAAAACCTTTCGCACGGGCTGGCGACTCAGCCAGCTCATCAGCAGCGGTGCCACACACCATACCAAACCGATCGGTAACGCAATCCCCAGCAGCTGTGGGGCAAATTGTCCGGTCAGTATTGTCAGCGCCACGCCACCGGCAGCGTTCAGCCACATCGCCTGATAAAAACGTGCAACAGTGGGTCTGGCCTGACTGCTGTCCTGGCTGTGGCTGACCCACTGGCTGAGGTGACGCCTGCTTATCCCCAGTCGCCATAGCGTCACGGCGATCGCTTTCAGCGAATATCCGGCTTCGTGCGGCAGTATCGCAAAATTAAGGCTGATACCTGACAGACGCTTTAGCGCGCCCGCCCCCACCAGTAACAGATGCGACTTCACGCGGCGACGCAGAGGTTTATGCAGAAGGTCGTGGCTAATGCAGAGGATGGCTGGCAACAACCATATCAGCAACAGTATGCCCAGCCAGTAAACCGGATTGGGTACCCAAAGCAGAGTGAAGAACAGCAATATCAGTAAGGAGGGGGCGACCAGACTGCGACGTAGATTATCGAGTAATTTCCAGTAAGAAAGCGCGGTCAGCGGATTCCTGACCCGGGTTCCATCGGCTTTTCTGACGCGTGGTTTTAGCCAGTTAAGCAGTTGCCAGTCACCCCGGATCCAGCGTGAACGTCGTGCAACATCCGACAGATAATTATTAGGGTACTGTTCGTACAGTAACACCTCGCTCAGCAGACCCGAACGTGCATAGCATCCTTCAAGCAGATCGTGGCTGAGTACCAGATTTTCCGGGCAGATGTTCGTAGTGGCCTGCATAAAAATATCAACATCGTAAATCCCTTTGCCCACAAACGAGCCTTCCCCAAAGAGATCCTGATAAATATCCGAAGACATCATCGAATAAGGGTTATTGCCCGGTACGCTGCTGCGCAGGGCTGCGTAACGCCCCTGACCGTTGCGTGGTATCTCCTCCGCAAGACCGGGCTGTAAAATACCGAATCCTTTGACAACCCTCTGGCGTACCGGATCATACTCAGGCGTATTCAGCGGATGCGCCATCGTCGCGACGAGTTTGTGTGCCGTATCGCGCGGGAGCACCGTATCGCTGTCCAGGGTAATGACGTATTTTATGTGACCCGGTAAAAGGTGGGCAGGCATCTCTGCAACGCTGACGAATTGCGTTCCGGGATGGCGCAACCAGCTGTTCAGTAACGCCAGTTTTCCCCGCTTGCGTTCATAGCCCATCCACGCGCCTTCCGAGGGGTTCCATTCAGGCTGGCGATGTAACAGATAAAAACGTGGTCTGCCGGAGGGGTAGCGGCGATTAAGCGCCTGCGTATCGGCGATAGCCTGTCTGAGCAGTGCGTGACTTTCCGGCGAGGGTTCATTTTCAGAATCAGCAAAATCAGTGAGCAGCGCGAATCTGAGATTTTCGTTTTCATTCCCCAACCAGCAGACTTCAAGACTGGTGAGGAGCTGGCTGAAACTTTCGTGGCTGGTCAACATGCAGGGAATAACTAACATGGTGGCACTGTCAGCGGGAATACCGGCTGAAAAATCCATCCCCGGCAAGGGTCGAGGAACGCGAAAACGGGTGGTTGCATCACTGAGTAAATCGCTCATTAACTGAGTTAATGCGATAATCAGAGGTAATATCACCGCGATCAATAGCCAGTCTGCGCCCTGCATGGCGGTTTCGTGCAATATTGCTGCGGTCGCTGCGGTTGTCAGCAACGCCAGGCTTCCAAGCCATGACAGCAGGGTTATTCTGTTGAAACTGTGCCGCAAGCGTATGAGCCTTGAGGCGTCTGCCAGGAGATGAATATCCAGCGCCTGTCGACCTTCGCCCGCAAGATAATAACCAACATGATGTTCCGGTGTATCGGGCGCTTTTTCCTCTGAAAGCGCCAGCACCTTCTCAGCAACCTCAGGCTCGCTGAGACCGCTGTCCCTGGCCAGAACCTCAACTATGTGCCGGTAATGATCCCGGGTATTGAAGTGCATCCGGGGATAGATGCCGGCAGGATCATTGCGTAATGCCTGTTCGACAACGCTTATCGTTTCGGCGAAATCAGCCCAGTCCGTTTCACTCAATAAACGCAGGCCCGCGATGCTGTTACTGACGGACAGCTGGCTGGCGGCAAGCTGCTGATTGAAACTATGTATGAGAACGTCAGTGGTGATCCCCTGTTCCCGAAGGCACTGATCAACCCAGGTCAGAGGTAACGACAGCGCGTTGCCATGCCCCTGCAGGCGCCGTACCAGCTCTGCGACAAACGCACTGGTTAACGGAGGTCGGGAGCGCGCCATATCGGCAACCACCATGATTAAATCACCAGGCGCACTCTCTGCGCATTCGACAATCCTTGTTATCCACGTATCAGCAATGTTTCTGTCCTGCTGCGCTTTTATCACTTCCATACTGATACGACGAAGATTTTCAATCAGCGCAAGGCGCAGCATTCCCGGTAACGCCCAGACTTCACCCAGCGTCAGCGGCGTCACCTGTTGATAGGCAGTGAGATAGCTGGTCAGGCTTGCGGCATCCCAGCGGCCATCGCCGTGAGCAATGGCCTCTGATGCAATATGATAAATTCGTGGGCAATTCAACGGCGATACCAGCGACGGAAGACCTTTGCCAAAGCTTTTCGGCAGATGCTGGCGGACAGTGCGGATTTGTTCCTCAATCAGATAATAATTGTCCAGCAGCCATTCAGCGGCAGGCATGATACTGGTCTTTTTACCCGCGTTAAGCTCATAGCAGTTTTGGGTAATGACGGCTTCATTGTCGCCAAGCCGTTTCAGAAGATAATAAGGATGCCTATCCGGTGATACTTTATGAGTCCGCGCCAGCTTCTGGCCGTAGCGTTCCATCTGGACGGTCGAAAAGAGTTCTGACCGCGGCGAGCTTTCACCGGCAGGATCGTTCGCCGAAAATGTTATGTTTTCGGCAGCATTCATCAGAATACGGGAGCGGTTAAACCACGCTCTTGGGTTCATTTTCATAGCATTGCTCTGATGCGACGTTAGCGCGCAGGAGCAGTTGCGAAATCAGTTCAGAAACGTTCTCTCAGGATGGGCGTCAGGCATCAGGGATTTAACAGCTGCCGGAATCTAACATAAGTATAGGACATGAGCTCTGTTTTACGGTTTTGGTCGAGCTAGCGTCGGAAGATAAACAGAGCCTGACATCCGGGGCAAAGCATGGTCTGGTTGAGCCGGATTTTTGACAACGGTTGTACTGATTTTAAGCCACAAACAGGACAGGCAGCAGTGGCAGTAGACGCACTGCTGAAGAATTTCATTGCGTAATTGATAACAGACATAACCATTAACCTTTCAATGAATGAGCTTCACTGTACCACATGTGGTTAAGTTTTAACCTATCTATTTTGACACACTGAAAATCAGGAAAGATAAATGTTCGCAGCCACAGGCCCCCTGAGACCGTTTATCCGGCAAAACTCTATGCGGCTTCCAGGGATGAGTAATTCTGATTCGCGGGAGTTAACGGCTGAAATGTGAAGCAGAACGTCTTTTCGTCCATCAGATGGGATGATGAGGCCTTTACCACTAAGAATATCAAAGCTTTTGACAATTCCTGTCATTTTATGGGACAAGTCAATTCCTTATTGAAAACAAGTAAAGACTATACATTGGAAATGGCATTCAGCCACTTTTATTTTCCCTACAGGACCTCTGGACGGCTAAAAGATAATTTGCTTATATCGATTCCCTGTGCCTTAATGAATCCCATCAGTTCGATGTACTAATGAAAGTTAGAAATTTTCCGGGCAGTTCTCATTACCAGGCGCTATCGTTGATATCCCCTCTTTTTGAGTCCATACGTTTACTATCAATACAATGATGTATAACAGGAGTCAGTATGACCACTAGAATTACAGGCCTGGTAAAATGGTTTAACGAAGACAAAGGTTTTGGCTTTATCTCTCCTCTTGATGGCAGCAAAGATATCGTTGTCCATTTTTCTGCGCTTAATGGCGACAACTTTAAAACTTTATTTGAAGGACAGAAAGTTGAATTCGCCATTCAGATCGGAGACAAAGGTCCTGCTGCTGCAAACGTAATACTTTGCGATAAATAAATCAATATGGATCTGCGATAACGATTAAGGATTATCCCTGAGTAGACAGATTCATAACTTAAATCAGTGAAAAGTCGTTTATTCTTAATATCTGATCAGAATATTTTTCACAATTATGAGTGCGCTGACCGATGTAATGGAGTGCAGGACTACTGCATAAAAATTTTAAAAGCACAAACTAACTGCTTGTTAAATAAGAAGTGCGTAATGAGCGAGGCTATCTCCGAAAGCACCACGTAATGGCTTTAGCCTTAATGGCATCTGCCAGTTAACACCCACGAGAGAACAGGGTGATAGAATATGATTAAAGTCCTTGTTTTCTTTAATGCTGAATCCTGTAAAGTCATGACCGTTCTGGAAGGTATATCTTCTATCAGGCAGGAATATCCAAACGGTGAAGAAACACATCTTCGGATTATGTCTGCAGGTTTTCCTTCCTTAACTGGCGATCATGATATTGTTTACGTGGCTACTGACAGGGAGTTAACGTCACAGGAGATACTTGATGCGGCCAGGAAATATTTATAGCATTTTTGTCATGCTCTCTGCTCCACGTTTAATTGCATGCTTACCCTATTTATCAGAATCGAACAAAAAATGAGTTAAAAACATTTATGGCCTGCTAACAGCAGGCTTTTTTTACATTACACTTTTTAGAAACACCTCTATAAAGAGAGAGTAATTCGCTACCCTCTGACAAAATGCAGGTGTCTCTCCCCTGCGTGCCATCTTGCCATTTGTGAAAAACCTTGCTAAGTGGCGGCGCTGTCTCTCTTCATTTTAAATCTCATCAGGTGTAACTGAAGCAATAAGTTATGAGGGTATAAAAAGGCTCTCGGGATGACTCCTGGCATCATAGTTTTAAGTACCTTCAAAAATGCATGGACATTTCGTAGGAGTTGGAATTTAGTTCTTGCACATTCTTCTTAATTTTGTCTTGCGATAAGAAATTTATATAAGTAGTCTAAACATCGTTAATAACAATATGTACCAATCAGATTAAAATGCTCGGTGAGAAAAATCGGGTTGATGAGCAACCGTCGACATTGGTATTTTCTGAACAACGAAAAAACTTTAAAAGGTCTCTTTATGTCAGATGCTCTTACACAGTTAAACAATATCCGTACCTTACGTTCTCAGACTCGTGAAATGTCATTAGATGTACTGCAAGATGTTCTGGAAAAGTTTAAAATTATTCTTATAGAACGACGAGAAGAAGAGACATTACGTCTTGCAAATGAAAGTCAGCGCCGCGATAAACTGGCAACACTTCGTCAGATGATGCTTGATGAGGGTATCGACCCCTCCGAACTTTTAGCTGCTATTGGCTCTCCGGGTAAGGCTAAAAGGACGCGCTCCCCCCGCCCCGCGAAGTATCGATATACTGACGAAACTGGAGAGTCAAAAACATGGTCAGGTCAGGGGCGAATGCCGAAGCGGATCTCAAATCTTATTGCTGAAGGTGGGGAATTAAAAGATTTCGAAATCAGCTAAAAAGAGCCGGGCATAACCCGGCTCTTTTTTGTGTAGGCCTCAAGTTGCCTTAGAGAATAGTCGAAAAACATTTAGTTCTGTCGATGTAGCCGAGAAGCTGTTTAAAATCACAGTGCTGCTTAAGAGACAAACCGGTTATCTTGCAGATCGTTACAGCGAGCAAAAAGAGAGCCATCAGGAGCTTTCATCCCCATTCAATCAGGACAATATATAATGTATGTTCTTCGTGAATTGACCTGCTCCCCGTTGATTAGTACACCCCGATGTTAGTAATGTCTTCATAAGCCACATGAGGACATCCCCATGAAGAAGCGTTTTTCCGACGAACAGATCATCAGTATTCTCCGCGAAGCCGAAGCTGGGGTATCCGCCCGTGAACTCTGCCGCAAGTATGCCATTTCCGATGCCACGTTTTACACCTGGCGTAAGAAGTATGGCGGTATGGAGGTGCCTGAAGTTAAGCGCCTGAAGTCGCTTGAGGAAGAGAACGCCAGACTCAAGAAGCAACTTGCCGAAGCCATGCTGGATAAAGAGGCGCTTCAGGTGGCTCTTGGGCGAAAGTACTGACGACAGACCAGAAGCGGGAAGCCGTGATGTTGATGTGTGATGCGACCGGTCTGTCGCAACGTCGTGCCTACAGGCTCACAGATTTATCCCTGTCGACCTGCCGCTATGAGGCTCACCGTCCGGCTGCTGATGCGCATTTATCAGGGCGCATCACTGAGCTGGCACTGGAGCGCAGGCGTTTTGGCTACCGTCGTATTTGGCAGTTGCTGCGCCGTGAAGGGCTTCATGTTAATCATAAGCGCGTGTACCGGCTTATCACCTCAGTGGCCTGGGCGTAAAACGCAGAAGACGTCGTAAAGGGCTGGCAACAGAACGTCTGCCGCTGCTCCGTCCGGCGGCGCCCAATCTGACCTGGTCGATGGATTTCGTCATGGACGCACTGGCCACCGGTCGCAGGATCAAGTGCCTTACCTGCGTCGATGATTTCACAAAGGAATGCCTGACGGTCACTGTTGCCTTTGGGATTTCAGGTGTTCAGGTCACGCGTATTCTGGACAGCATTGCACTGTTTCGAGGCTATCCTGCGACGATAAGAACTGACCAGGGGCCGGAGTTCACTTGCCGTGCACTGGATCAATGGGCCTTTGAGCATGGTGTTGAGTTGTGCTTAATCCAGCCGGGCAAGCCAACGCAGAACGGATTTATTGAGAGCTTTAACGGACGATTTCGCGATGAATGTCTGAATGAGCACTGGTTCAGCGATATCGTTCATGCCAGGAAAATCATTAATGACTGGCGGCAGGATTATAACGAGTGCCGCCCGCACTCCACGCTGAATTATCAGACACCGTCTGACTTTGCGGCGGGCTGGAGAAAGGGTCATTCTGAGAATGAAGATTCCGACGTTACTAACTGAGTGTTGTATCTAATACTGGGTGTAGGTCATCCTGAGGAATGATAATAGGCATGAAAATTGAGATTATAAAAAAGATAAACAACAGAATCGCCAATGAGAAAACGGCCGCACAGCAGACCAGAGCGAACAGGCTTTTTATGCTCATCACCTCAAAGAAGACATCCAGCCTGTCAAGACGACTGAAATATCCCCAGAGCACAGTCAGCGCGATCCCTGATATGATGCCAGACGGAGTTAATACCGAAATTAACAGCGTCTTCCATTTCTGATTCATTGTTAACATTCCCTCTTTATTATGGTGGTTAAGCTAAATTAGCAGCGTTACAGCGTACAGGCACCTACCCGAATCTGACCGTCAACAGCTGTTCGAGCTGCAATGACCGAAGAATGGTTTCAGTTTTTTCTGCTTATTAAAATGTATATTTGAAAAAGTAGACTTTCTGCGGTACGCTCTGACGGTATCATTTCCCCCGATTTTTCACGCAGCGCGCCGGACGGTTTCCAGCCCGGACGGAGCCCCGGATGAGACAGATGCCTGATGATGATCCTGAGCTGTCCATGTCGCCGGCGGTCATTCCCCCTGATGGGGATTTCCTGCCGGCGCTGGCCGGTGGCGCAGGCCCGGTCAGCCCCGCCCGGGCCTATCTGCTTTCCCTCAATTCGCCCCGCAGCCGGCAGACCATGGCCTCGTTCCTTGGCATTGTCGCCGGCATGCTCGGCGCCACGTCCCTCGATGCCTGCAGCTGGGGCAGCCTGCGGCGCCATCACGTGATGGCCGTGACCGAGCTGCTGCGCGACACTGGCCGGGCCACCACCACCGTCAACACCTATCTTTCGGCGCTGAAAGGGGTAGCGAAGGAGGCCTGGATGCTGAAGCTGATGGATGTTGAAAGCTTCCAGCACATCCGGGCGGTGCGTAACCTGCGCGGCAGCCGTCTCCCGCGCGGCCGGGCTCTGCCGCCGGACGAAATCCGGGCGCTGTTTGATTCCTGCGTGGCGGATGATTCCAGTATCGGTGTGCGCGATGCGGCGATGCTGGCCGTCATTCTCGGCTGCGGCCTGCGCCGTTCGGAGGCCGTAGGGCTGGATTTGAGTGACGTTGTCACAGATGAGCGGGCGCTCAGGGTACTGGGTAAGGGGAACAAGGAAAGGCTGGCCTATATGCCGGCTGGCACCTGGCAGCGCCTCAGAATGTGGATCGATGACGTGCGCGGTGAAAAAGACGGACCGCTGTTCACCCGTATTCGCCGCTTTGATACCCTGACGAACGACCGCCTGACTGACCAGGCGGTGTACCATGTCCTGCAGGTGCGCCAGAGCCAGGCCGGGATAGGGAAATGTGCGCCGCACGACCTGCGTCGAACCTTTGCTACTGCCATGCTGGATAACGGCGAGGACTTAATCACGGTAAAGGATGCCATGGGGCATGCCAGCGTCACCACCACCCAGCAGTACGATCGCCGCGGCGAAGCGCGCCTGCGCACGGCTCGTGACCGTCTGGATCTGATATGAACTTAATAACATACCAAGATGATAAGTTAACAAGATAGTGTGCAAAGATGCTCGCAGGCTGCGCGATTTTCTCGAATGGTTCAACAGTGGAACTTCCGTTAAAGTAGGTCTGCCGGTTATCCTGCATCCCCTTCTGAGCCGGGGTGGTTTGGATATGCGGGATGGCCGGTCCTTTTCGTTCTTTCGCTGGGTACCATATGTGATTTTGAGGTTTATGAAGCGTGAAAATCTTCTGCAACTTCAGAAAAGTAGCTGAGTAACCGGGTATCTCTCGCTGGCATACGTTCATGAGCCGGTGTTATCAGCCCCATCAGCAGAAAGCGGCCGCTATCCCACATGTGTTCTGTGTAAATGAGATAATGATCTGAGGTACGGTTGTAATTCTCTTGTCTGGCACTCCAGGTGAGCTGGAAATGCAGATTAACGTGAATATGCTGGACGTTAGCATCGACAGCGAATGGCGGGAAATCAAAGGGGGCGTCCCTTCCAAGAAGATTCGACGGTGCGCCAGTTGATTTATACGTGATGAACTCTGCTTGTAACTGGCTCTCCAGCTCAGGGTAAACGGCAAACGTGGGCTGGAAAAACGAATCCCACGTGACATGACTGTACTCAGCCGTTAACGCCATTTGGCCGCAGCCCTGTCGCCTGAATCCAGCAGGTGATTCATGGCCGAGAGGTTGATTCCAGAGTCACGCACTTCTGTCGTTTGCGTGATTTGATCAATCAGACTAAGGTAGTTTTTGGTCGCAAGACTGACCATCTTAATGGCCTTAAAGAACGCAAACTCAACAGAATTCCTGTCATACGACTGAATGATGTTTTTTTCCGGCAACATCAGAACAAAGGACTCTGCGATACCTGCGACATGGATAGTATGATTTCTGATGTCGCTGGCGACTTTGATAGCGCCGGAGAAATCGCTGTCTGCATACCGGGCCAGCTCAATGCGACTTGAGCGTAATTCTTCAGCTACGTCATTGAGAGCAACAGTGAGCTCGCTGATATCGGTTTTGTTGACTCTGGAGCCCATTTCGTAAACCCGTTCAACAATCGTAGGCTGACACGCAACCGCTTTGGGTTGCGGCTGGAAACTGGCAAGAACCAGTGCCACTGCGGCCTGCAAGTGCTGGATTTTAAATTTCACGACGACGGACTCCATAATCATCATCTCTCGACGAGGCGCTGCATTTTACTACTGAACTTAACTATATGCTAAAAAAAGTTGGTTGCATATGTGGCTGGCACAGCAAACAGGAAATTGAAATCCTCTATCTGGCCGTGGCTTTCAGGATTGCTGCCTGGAGTCTTTCAGCGGTTACGGCTTCCGGGAAAACCGTGATGGTGTCAGGAGTCGCTCCGCTAACGGGCATGACGATGATCCCCGGCGTTCCGGTGAGTCCCAGCGCCTCAGCCAGGTTACTGTTTTTCTCAAGGGATGAGGTATGGTCGCCAGGAGCTGGGGTGGTCAGTCCCGCCTTTGACGCTGCTCCGTGAATATCCTCCGCCGTCAGTTTGCCTTCATTATGATCGGTGGCGTAGATGGCATTGTGATAGGTGACATAGGCCTGCGGCCCTTTCTTTTGCCAGACCGTCAGCCCCTGTTGAGCTGCCTGCAGTGAAGCTTCCCAGCGACCACCAAAAATTGGCCACTCCTTAAAGAGGTAGCGGACGTCCGGCTGCGCTTTCATGACCTTCTCCAGCTCCGGCGCGAAACGGCTGCAGAACACGCACTGGTAATCAAAGAATTCAATCACCGCGACCTTTGCATTATCAGGTCCGTAAGCCGGTGTGTCCGGATCATGCAGAAGGTTCGCCTGATTCTCCATCACGCTGAGTGCGAACATCTTCTGCTTGCGTGCCTCCTGCTGTTCCTGCAGCTTATGACTGACCGTCACCAGAATCTCCGGGTGGGACACCAGATAGTTGGCAGCGATTTCGCCGATACGCGCCTCCTGCTCCGGGCTGAATACTGGCTGAGGGGCCGAAGCGTGTGCCATTGAAATAAAGCCAATGTATGTTGTAACTATTAATGCAGCTAATTTGTTTGCTTTCATTGTCTGATTCTCATGGTTAAAGGGGGATTAACGTTCTTTCTGAATGGTTCGGGTGAGAGTCTGTTCTTCACGCTCCGGCGTGCGGCCGCGTTCAGTATTTTCTGCCGCCCTGAGCATGTCGCTTTCCGCGTTTGCCAGATCTGCAATCACACGCGATGCCCGCGACTGTTCACCGGAGGTCTTATCAGCACCTTCCAGCTCGCTTCTGACGCCTGCAGCGGCTTTTATTTCCCGTCCATCGGTGTTTTCCTCACCTCTCACCCTGGCGATCACATCAGCATCCGGGTTGAGTGGTTCCGGTTTACGCGGGTTAATGTCTTCCGGTTTCAGTCTGATCACCTCTTCCTGTGGAACTTCCGCCAGCAACGACTCAGGCTGCCTGCTACGTCCGGCTTCTTCATTGCGAACCTGGTCTGCCAGCATCTGCTCGCGCTGCTGCTGTACGTTTTGTTCGTCCGTCAGCGTGGAGACAATACCCGGTGACACATCCTGTTTTGTCCCACCGCTTACCTTAAGCAGCCAGGCTGAAGGCGGCTCATCGCCGGTCTGCCAGACCACGCCGTCCTTTGGATGATTTCGTACTGCATCAAGTGCGGCCGTCAGGTCGCTGGCCACAATCGTGTTTCCGGACTGACTCCGCTGCAGCACGGCTCCACGGGCACGCTCTGTCATGACCATTCGGGTCTCCCCCTGAGTCATCCGCCCCTCCGGACTGGCGACCAGGGATACCAGGGCCAGACCCGCACTCCTGCCATTGTTGTCATACACCGGCAGCGCCAGCGCCGGTTCAGGAAAGCGCCGGGTGGCCGGGATGATTTTTGCTGTCAGTGACGCATCCTGCATGCCCTGATGGCGCACCCAGGCGCGACCGATGGCCGTTTTATTCACCGGCTGCCCCATTGCCCAGATGGCTTTCGCCTGTTTGCGCTGCGTTTCTGGCGCCAGCGCATCGTGCGCCGTTTTGATATCACGCTCCGGCGTTTTTATCGCCTTAACCCAGTCCGCTTTCTTGTCGGTGTAAATCTGGACGTGCTCCTTGACGCGGGAAGTTGAAATATAGAAGGCACGTCGGGAAGCCAGTGCCTTACGTCCGTCTTTCGTGCCCTCAAGCGCAATGACATAATCGCTACTGGCCCCCTGTGCGCCGTAGCCGGTGACGGCCCAGCCGTAGTCGAGATGCTGCTGCGCCCGGACCTTCTCAGGATTGATGGTGACGCGACCGTTCTCCCCCTTCAGACGGATATTCCCCTCCTCGCTGACCGACTCCACCGTATAGCGCTGGTTGGCCATCTGCCCCTGTTCGCGATCGGTCGCAGTGAACTTAAGCAGATCGCCGGAACGGACTTCCATCTCGCTGCGGCGAAACAGCTGCACGTCACCGGTGATCAGCTCCTTCGGTGAAACCAGAGCAATCTTCCCCTCCTCATCACGTACCGTCACCGTGCTGCCGTTACGGTCAACGGCCACCACATCCTGGTAGCGGTCACCGCGTTTAACCACCATCCCGGCTTCCCAGGCCTCTGTTTTATTGAACTCATGGCGCGTATGGGTGATTTTATCGAGCACAGGCACCTTAATAGCCTTCTCCCCCAGTTCTCCCCGCGCTGCAAGCGCGGCATGAATGCCGGCATTTATCGCCTTACGGTCGGCGTTCAGCTGCGCAATGATGAGCGTACGGGACCGCGCCTCCGGTGTCCGGTCCTTCCAGTCAGCCACGATGTCGTTAACAGGCGTCTCCGTTTCCTGAATCGCACTCTCCGGGAGCGCGGCTGAAGCGCTACGCGCCACGCGGTCAGCCGGCTGGGTTTCAATGCGCTGCAGGGCCGCATCGATCCGGTTATCAATGATGTCGTGAACGGCGCCGCGCAGCTGCAGGTCTTTCTGGCGGACGATTTGCTTCATAATGGCCACATCCATCGGGCTTCGCTCCTGCATCAGCTTAAACGGCGCGCCCACGTCGATCGCTTCAAACTGGTCGATATCTCCCATTGAGACCGCGCGACCGCCGCCACTGGCAATAGCCTGGAACAGTGCCGCCGTATCCTGGTTGCCTGCCATTGATGACTCATCGATAAGAAACACCTGTCCTTTATAGTCAGGCTTCTCGCCTGCGGCCGTCGCCTGGTCATGCTCAACGACAAAGGATTTGATGGTCTGCGCCCGGACACCGACGTCGCTCATTTCTTTCACCGCCTGGTGCGTAGGAGCAAGCCCCGTAATCACCGGACGAACGTCCGCCGGCAGGGTCTCCAGTGCAGATATCACCGCCTTCAGCTGCGTGGTTTTCCCCACGCCGGCATAGCCCTGAATCCCGATAAACTGATCCGTTGTACCCAGCACCAGGGTGGTCGCCTTTTTCTGGCCATCGGTGAGTCCGTTCAGCACTGCCTCCGGTACCTGTTCCAGCAACGGTTGCTGCGTACCTTTCCCTTCCTCCACCACGCGCAGAATGGCTTTCTCCATCTCCCAGGTGGACCGGGAAACCAGTACCGGCTCTCCCCCTGCGGATACGGACAACAGCTCGCCATTTTTAATCATCGCGCCAATTTCATTCCCGATAGCCTCAAGGTCGGGATGATATTTCTGCGCTTCCGTCGCCAGCTTAAGCTCGCTGATCACCACGGTGCGCTGGTCGTTAATGGCACGCCACACGGCCAGGCCCGCGTCCGACCGGACGCTGTCATGCAGTGAATCAACCGCCTGACTGACGTCCTGGTGACCGCTCAGGTTTCTGACCAGCTGCACGGGAGAGGCATTTGTCTTCATGCGCTGCAGCCGGGCTTCCGCCCGGTCCTGCACTTCGGCGGTGAACACTTCCGCCCGGTGGCCACTCTGTGCCAGCGAGTTCATGGTCTGGGTCGATATGTCGCGGCTGTTCAGCGCGGCCAGCACCACGCCGGTGTCGTTATCCCGGCCGCCCGGCGCGGTCACGTAAGCATGTGACAGATAGAGCGGCTGGTCTTTTGGCAGCGTCAGGGTGTCTTCCCCCCGTTTAACCTCTATCCCCTTTTCACTTATCCCGGTCACCTCAAGACGATCTTTGGCCTTCAGGCTGTGCTCGCGGTCACCCGCCACGGCCAGCAGTTTTTCGCCGGTGGCCACGCTGAGGGTTTCACGGCTGAAGAGACGCCAGTCAGCGCTGATATCGCCGATTTTCATCCGGGTCAGCACGCCATCCCCGTCGATGAGAGAGAGGACTCGCGTGTCCTCATGCACCCGGTCAATCACATAGGACTTACGCTCTTTTGCGTCCGTGCGATCCTCAAGCACCATGCCGGAACGGTATGAACCGGGCATGCGCCGCGTTTTGCTGTCGAGCCAGACCGGCTGCCGGGCCTCTATCTCCACGCCGTCACGCCCCAGTTGTCCTGCGTTCTGCAGCGCCTCTCGTACCAGGCCTGTCAGCTGTGCCTGTTCACGCCTGCCGACCACGACGGCGGTGACGTTTTCACTGCCTCCGCTCAGCTCTGCAAACCGGTTGGCCAGCGCTTCGTAACGGTCGCGTTTGTTCGGAATACTGACCACTTCGGCCTCAAGCCCGGGCGCCGGCTCCGTGCGGCGGGAACGGGCAACCCCTGCGGACTCCAGCACGGACATGGCGTTACCGTTCGCCTGCCGTCCGGCACTGTCGAGAAAGACCAGCTGTGCATCCTGCGCACGCGCTTCGCCCAGCAGAACCAGCGTCTCCTTGAGCCCCAGACGTTCTGCCCCTTCGATTATCAGCGTGCTCTGGGGTTTCATGTGGAAATCACCGCTCAGAATATGCTGCCGGCTGATAATCCGCTCCCGTAAATCGTCGGATTTCGCCAGCGAAATGGCGCGCTCGGCAGAGCTGGCCAGCACCTGCACATCACGACCGTTCGCCCCGGAAATACCGGCCAGCTGGGCGGTCAGGTCACGGATGCCCGCCACGCCTGACGGGGCATTCATCAGAACCAGGGCGTCTTTCTCCACAACTTCCAGCGCCGCCGGCGCGTACTGTGCCGGGCGGGTGAAACTGACGACTTTTGTGGATTTGAGATGCTCCTGACTCAGCGCCTGGATCGAGAGTTCATCCAGCAGGTGAATACGGGAGGTGAAAACCCCTTTCTCACTGTCCAGCGGCACAATCATGCCGTCCTTCAGCGCCGCATCGATGGCCACACGAATATCCTTAATCTCCGGCAGCCGTTCGCTCAGCTCAGCGGTGGTCATCATCAGCTCGCCAAAGGTGAAGCGCGTTTTACTGTCGCTAAGCTGCGAGATGGCCAGCCGGACAGCCTCAGTCAGTTCCGGGCGGGGTATTTCAGTGTCCAGCTGCGCTGCAGGAAAGCTTCTGGTCGCCGGCGTCTTTTCGGGAACGATCTGTGCCGGCTGACTCAGCGCGTCAGTCTGTTGTGGTACTGGCTGACGGGACAGGCTTTCCCGTTCTGCGGGTTGAGCAGGTGTGTCGACGCTCTTTTCTGCCGTGGACGACGTCTGCGGAGAAGCCTGTTCAGGCCCGGCAGGAACCGGCTTAGCCTGGTGATCTCGCTCCGGCTGAGGCGCGGTCTCACGAAGACCTGCATCACGCGGCACCACGCTCTCCTGATACGCCTTCAGGTCAAATCCCTTCTCCTTCATCTGGCCCAGCCAGCGCTCCATCAGGCGCATCCGCGAAGGGTCAACTTTCGCCCTGCGGGTGTCTTTGGCGGCCACATCCCGGCTGCGCAGCGTGGCTTCAGCCCCCACGGCCCCCTGTATTTCCCTGCCCCGTGAGGAATATTCGCCCCTGACTTCTTCCGGAACGCCCTTGATCTCCCACATGCCATGCTTGCCTACTTCTTCCACTTCATGGCCGAGCGCTTCAACCCTCTCGCGCAGCGCGCTGCGATAGATTTTCCCGAGCGTGACCTGGTGCTTCATGACGGTCTCGATAAAACCGGCGTTATGGATATAGTCCGTGGCCAGGGCTTTCCATTTGCCCGCATACTCCGTCATGTTGGCAATCAGGAGATGGGTGTGCAGCTGCGGGTCGAGATTGCGCGAGGTATCATGCGTATATGCGGCCGCCACCATCTTGCCGGTGTGTACAATGGACGTAACGCCGTCTTTCGTGTCGCGGGCCGAGATGAGCTTCTCCACATAGCCGGCCGCCACGCGGACGGCATGATTATGTGCTTCCACCATTTCTTTATCGTTGCCGATGAGTGCAAGAATGGACACGCTCTTGGGGGCGGAAAAGGTCAGGTCATGACCGGGGCGGTGGACGTGCTGTCCGTTAACCTCCTTTCCAAGCCGTGAGCCGTCCGGCAGACGTCCCTCGAGCACGGCCGTCAGGTCATCGCCACGGACATTGCCCTCAAGGCCCAGCTCTTTTGCACCTTCCCCCATCCAGAGGCTCTGCAGGCTGCCCAGAAAATAGTAGTTATCGGAATTGCTGTAGTAGCCTGCAGCCTCGCCGGCTGACGCTACTGGGGCGACTGACATCATAGTTCAGGCTCTCTGTCGTAATAGTGATGGTCGTTTTCGTCGTAACCCGGATCGTCCGCGTGACGGTGAATTAAAATGTTCTCTTCTTCCTTCGCCAGCTGCCGGCTCGTCCGGTGTGCTTCATCTGGGGTCTGCGGTGTCACTGACTTCCCAGCCGTCGTCAGACTCAGGCCGCCGTCTGGCAGTGCTGTCACCTTCATATCCAGGTTCATTGATTCGCCCGCATTCTCGCTGGCCTGACCTTCTTCTCCATCTGAGGTGGCTCCGGTATTGAGCCGCCGTTTCAGCATCCCCAGCGCGCCGGCTGCAGCAGGCCCGGAGGAAGTATCCAGCTGGGTTCTGCTGCGGATTTTTTGCAGTGCTGCAGGTATTTCCGGTTTGAGGGGCGCAGTCTCTTTTTGACGAGTTACTGAAGGAGGAGAAGACCGAAGTGAAACGACGTTGTCTTTTTTGTCTTCGATGACAGGGTCTGTCACCGTGCTGTGATTTTCAGTTACGACTTCCGGAGCCACTGACGCTGTTCGCAAGGTAACGGGCTCCCGGGGTGGTACCGGCTTCTGTTCAGGTGCAGCGCTGCGCGAAGGTTTCGGTTCTTCCATGCGAGTACGAGCCACTTTTTCGACGGTCGACGTTACCGGCGAGCCGGAAGATCCTGAAGAAGAAACCGGTGCAGGAACGTCAGCTGCAGATGATGTCTCGCTACCCTTCTCCAGCACTTCGTCACCGGTCGGGAACGTCAGACCTGCTGCTGTCGCTGCGCGCTCATTCTCCTTAATAACTTTCTCCAGTTCCGGACTCAGTGCATCGCGGATATTGCGCTCGATAAGGCCAGCGTGACGTTTTTTCAATGGACGGTATTTCAGCTTCAGGCGAACGACCGGATACTCGCCCGGAAGACGCACATAAAAGTTGAGGTTTGGCAGACGCATTATCTGCTCGTAGTCGACAATCGGGTTATTGACCTCGTCCTTGCCGAGGGACACACCGTCACGCACCTGATCCATACCGTAGCTGTTTGATTCACGGATTTTGCGCGTACGCTGCTTACCCAGTTCTTCTTCGACCACTTTGGCCATCTCCGCACTCGGCGAACGACCGTACATACGGGTATTCATCAGGTCGAAAATGCTTTTAGCCAGCTCGCGGCCGTAGACGTGAACCAGCTGCGCCATGTTCTGCATCCCCAGCACGAAACAGCCGCCAAACTTACGCGCCTCGGCAAGCGTCTCAGCCAGCTCGGGGATGCGCTGCAGGCTGGGGGCTTCATCGATAATGAACCATACGCGGCGGTCGCTGTTCTCCCCCATGCTCTGCAGCATCAGCGTGGCCAGAGATACCCACAGCGAGATCAGCGGGCGTACACTCTTGCGGTGACGGGCCTGTGTTGAAATAAACAGCCAGCTGCTGTCATAGCGTTCCTGCGTCATCCACTCCCGGATGGTGAACGGCGGCTTCGTTCCGTCATCCAGCCCCTGCAGGTAGCGAAGGGCTTTGGCGTAGTTGGTTACCACTGAGCGAATGGAAATGGCCGTTTTCTCTATCTTCTCTTCCACCAGATTGGCTGAGGGCGTGTTGACCAGATATTCACGCAAACTTTTCATGTCGAGTGACAGCAGGGTTTTGAGGAACTTCTCAATGCTGCGTTCCGGGTCCGTCGACATACGAATTGCAAGGTCGGCATAAATAGTTCGCGAGCTGGATACCCAGAACGGATCGGACTCCCCTTCCACCGGAATGAGACTGGCGGCCAGGTTGTCGTAATCGACCGCGTCGACACACTCCCCCCACATCTGCCAGTTGGCACAGCGCTCGTCGTGGGCGTTAAGGATGATATCGGTAGACGGGTTATAGTGGGTTTCTGTGAAGGTACAACCGGAGTCGTAGATGATGGCCCGGTCACCACGTTTTCGGATGTAGTCGAGTAACCAGCGTATCAGCGTCGACTTTCCCACCCCGATAGTGCCATGCATCAGGAAATTGAGTACCTCCGCCATCCTGACCATATGCAGATCACCCACGCGAAGGTCAGAGAACTCACCGTTTTTACGCAGCAGCTTATTCACTTCAGCAGGCTTGTCGGTCAGCTGCATCCCGGAAATGTATTCGTCTTCACTTTCCTTTCGACCGATATTGGCGATAAACCATGTCACGGCGATAAACACCACCATACTGAACAACCCGCTGGCGCCGGCCGCCCACTGCAGCTCAGTCAGGCACTGGTTGCCCATCTCCTGCATGTACAGGTCGGTATAGATCTGCGGCAGGGTCATTTTGAGCACCATCATCGTCGCGGTTGGCGCATACCAGTAGTGGACGTCGTAAATTTTGGGCGTCCCCGTTGCCGGCATCAGATCGATAAAACTGCTGTTGATGCTGGCGAACCACCACAGGGAGCCGTTATCAAGGGCTTCCTGTGGAATTCGCCAGAGAAAAATGGCGGTAGTCAGCACGGCGAACAGGATGAAGATCCAGAATCCTATCCAGTTGTTCACCTGAATGAACATGCGCCAGCGGTAGGCGGTCATCTGCCCGCCCTGGGTGAGGTTTTTTCCTGCGAAGCTCATAGAGTGTTGTCCGGCCGTTATCGCATCACCTGTTCGGTGATGTGTGTTATCAGGGGAGAAACGTTGAAAGGGGTGATGAATTACGTGATAGCGCGAGTGGGAAAACGTCGGGTTATTACATCAGACTCAGTTCATATCTGGCCTGCTGACATCCGTCCTCCCAGTCCTGTGCATTAATATATGCAGCCACAGAACGGACTGAGGAAGCCACATCCTTATAAACCGCTGAATGCCACTCCCGGGGCTCCAGGCCATATAGAGTGAATTCATAGCCAGCCCAGCCAGCAATGATGGTCATTCCCTGCCCCTCAGGAAGTGAACCTAAGACATTCAGATAAGCCCTCGCTACCATCAGCTCACTTTCCAGATGGATAAGCGACCAGAATTCAGCTGAGTAATCTGCACGTTCATTTATCTGATGCATCATGATGGACGAACTCCTTTGAAATTAAGGACGCAACGCTCGCCGCAGACAGGGCTGCGCCATGCGCAGTCATGCGAGGAAGCGTAATTACTGGTAACTGACAGAAAGCACTGACGCACCCTGCCCGGAATGAGCACGGTTAAAAATCAGCTGTGAGGGAGAACGGCTGCGACGATCGCCGCAGCCGCGGGTATTACATGATGCCGGCGATGGACTTGGCCAGCTGCGCTTCCAGGACAGGTTTTGCCTCTTCAAACTTGAGGTTCACCTTGTTGGCGTTGGATACCACGCGAGTCTGGTATTTAGCACGGTTGCCCTGCTCCGTGCTGGTCTGTAGCTTAATACCTGACGTGCCCTGTTTCAGGGCGGCAATATTGTCGGTAGTGACGGCTGCTTTGCTGCGCTCGGAGATTTGCAGATCGGTCACCATCGTGTAGTTGACGTCTTCCACCATTGCATCAGCAGCCATACCAATCAGCCCGGTGGCCAGCCCTACACCCAGCGTTGCGCCAGCTGACGACGAGTTATACGCCGTAATACCCGCGCCCAGTGCCGCACCCATTGCCGCACCTTCATACCCGGTCTTAAGGAACCCCTGGGCATCGCGCAGATCCATTTTTTCAGCTTTCAGTACGTTTGCCTGAATCCAGTAGTAGGCCGTGTCCGGAGAGCTGGAGACGCGGTAGCCTTTCGCGGCCAGTTCATTTGTAATTTGTGCCTGCAGACCAGACATGTCCTTGTCAGAGGTATTACGGATCTGCAAATAAACAGTCTTCTCTGATGATGGCTCCAGCCAGATGGTTTCACTCATCTGGGTTTTGACATCGAGGTTACGTTTCTTCACCGCTGTGGACATGGCACCACAACCAGACAGAGCGAGAGTAGACGCGATCAGACCAACAACGGCTAATTGTTTTAATTTCATGAATTCATCCTGTGCATAGAAAAACGTCCCCGTTAGCGAGATATAGCTAACAGAGACGTTATCGGCTGATTTGAATGTTAATTTACAGCGAGAGGGTATAAAAATCCCGGCAACGTATGAAGTTCCGGGACTGTATTTTCATCAGAGGTTAAATTTCACTTAAGATAGAATATTGACCATTCCTATCTACTCATCATCTTACTGGCCGTTGACATCAATGGCCCCAGACCGTAACGAGTGCTCTGTATTCCAAGATATCCATTAGTAACAAATATTGATATGAATAAAACTGCTGGAATACTCCCTGCCAGTAAAACCCCCCAATCAGTTATCATCCCTACGACAGATAACAAGGTGGCGCTACCCCATAGGTACAAGGCTATTTTCTTAACTGTGGACCTTAAGGAAGTGATTAATGTCGAACGATTCCTGATATCTTCAGGTA
The DNA here is from genome assembly GCF_053364895.1 of Enterobacter sp. WI-ESBL-E8. Classification (NCBI taxonomy): domain Bacteria; kingdom Pseudomonadati; phylum Pseudomonadota; class Gammaproteobacteria; order Enterobacterales; family Enterobacteriaceae; genus Enterobacter; species Enterobacter sp. WI-ESBL-E8. Next base: position 150,574 of record NZ_JBRWXJ010000002.1, on the reverse strand, counting down.
TAGATAGATATACCAGTACAGTAGAATAATTTATGAGTATGAAGAATATTGCTACAACAGCTGTCGCCCCTATAGATATCCATCCTCCATACCCTAAAACGAGCTGTGCTGCTTCAAGATAGAACTTCCAGCCTAGCCCGCTATTATCTCCTGCTTGAATCAGACTGACATAATAAGCAAACCACATCAGAATGGCTGTGAGGATCATAATTACAGGGTATATAGCTACAATCTGGAAAGCCTTCTTCGGCGATGAGACTGGACGTTCATCACTACTAATCCCTGAGATAATCTCAGCAATTTCTTTTTTTGCATCACCATTTGAGAATGCCATATACCCTCCTAATCAGCCCGTCTTCCTTTCTCTTAGCTCAGCTAATCTACGTTTCATTTCATCATCATGTTCAGCAGGAGATGATTCCCCCTGCCTGATTTTCTCTTTATTTAAACCATTCGAGAATGAACTTTGTGAATTATGAAGCTCTCCTTTCAATATATCACTGGATGCCTGAACAGTGGATTGTTTTTTACCAATTTCTCCAGCACATTCGTTGATTTTATGCTCATTTTCAGATCTTTGTTCCGCCACTCGTCGTTGTAACTCATTCTGTGGACCAAAACCCTGCGAGGAATGTTCGTGCAGCTTAGCCTGATTTTCTTTGTATGCCTCCTGCATAGCATCACCACGTACTTTTTCGCCGCCGACATTAATACCAGAACGGTTATGAGTAACTTCACTTTCCTGGCCATGCACAGTCCCTTGCTCCCTAACAACTCCTGAATGACGGAACTCCGGATGTGATTCTGCAATATGGCCGGCATTTTCATCTGCAGCTGAGTGTCTTCCGGTGTTAACCATACTTACCGATGAGGTGATATTGCCCGAGCTGCTTCTCTGTCCGGCAGATTGTCCTTCATGATTTGTTGGTTGCTCATTCCCTTGCGAAACATACTCGGTTGTTCTAGTAGAAATATTTTCACCTGCAGGTGTAATCTGCCCACCCTGCTGGCTTCCATAACCTGTGACCTGAGTCGTTCCTGATGTCTGGACATTGCCAACACCTCCCTGGCTATGAGCATCGCCATCCAGAGAACTGTAACTTACTCCTCCTACATTACCGGATGTACTTGATACCTGCTGACTGCCATGGGCTGGCTGAACAATATGCTCACCGCTGAATGCCGCATGCTCATTACCGCTTCTAAGATCCGCTCTCCCCTGCTGATAGTCGCCCATAATTTCAGGTTTAAGACGCTCATTAACGAATTCCATTGCCGCTTCGCGCGCCGACGGCGCACTTGTCAGCATGGACTGAGCCTTATCACCGTATTTATTCGCCGCCCAGTCCACAAACTCCTGTGTATAGTTCGTATCGAGGCTTGCACTCTGGTTCTGAGCAACGGTGGCCATACGGCTGAACTCGTTACTCTGCGTTGAACTGGTGGTGTATTGATGGTACTGGCTTTCAGCATCATTGAGTGTTGCGGCAAACTGCTGAACATTGTTGCTTGCTGCATTCTCTGAATGGTTTGCACCCTCGGTGATTCGGCTACTTTTAACCATATCCATACCCTGCCGGAAGTCATTAACTGCCTGGCTGTTCTGGTCGTGTCGCATATCCTGATTACTGGAGTGAGTTTCCTGGGTACCATGCGAACTTCCGCTCGCCCCTTTAACTTCTGCACCAAGATGTGCTTCTGCACTGACTCCTGTTGCCCATTTCCCAATTTTCCCGAATGCCTGATCGCCGGTGTTGAATTTACCGCTTGCTCCCGCATTAACACTGCCTTCAACAGATTTTGACATCAGCTGGTTGTAAGCCTCCTGCGTAGAGATATTATTCGCCTTCGCGTAATTCTCTGCAGCAGACATCATCATACTGGCACCGCGCGTTGCGTTAGTGGCCTGGCTGTTTTCACTGCCTTTGATCAGGCTGTCGCTGGTACCGGTCTGATGAGAAAGCTGGGAGAGTTGTGACCAGCCACTGGTAACGCTGTGGTTGTAGCCATCGAGAGCAGACTGCGCCTGTACCTGAGACTGACGAGCGGACTCCTGGAAACCACTGCTGGCCAGCTGGCTGAGCTTCATGTTCACCGGCAGATTCGACATTGCACCCGAGCCGTCGATAACCGTATGGCCACCGGCTGTCTGAGTCTGCGTGGAGCCATTATCTGCCTGCCACGTTTGCTGACCCTGACGCTGCATCAGGTTGGTATCCATCTTGTTCTGGCTGACATTGTCCATCGACATGTTGTTAAACGACCAGTTTCCGTCCGCTGTGGTCGCTGCCACACCGGCTGACGTGAAGGCGCCCGAGCTGAGTACACTTCCTGCCACCTGAGAGCCCATTGCCGCAGCACCCTTGGTCAGATAGAACGACAGCACCGGAATGGAAAGGGACAGATACCCTGCCAGATTCGCCACGTCCGAATGCTGCAGCGCAACCACATCCTTGTTGGCCAGCACCAGGGGCGTGCCCCCGGACTGGCTCTGCAGCCAGTAGTTGGCGGCATAGTTAAGAATGGCGAACATCACCGGCCACATCTGGAAGTAGATAAACCCCGAAACGTATATTTTCAGGGTGTTCAGGCCAAAAAGCGTGTGGTTTGACGCGGCCAGCGCAATCATCAGCGGGAACAGGCACACCAGGATAAGCATCAGCAGGGACTGTGCAAACGGCAGCGTGCGGGTCGCCAGTTCGTTGCCTGCCGCCCAGCTGAGTCGCTGTTTGGTCGCGGCGTTCTCTGTAGCCAGATTCAGCAGGTTAGCCGTGTCGGATGAGCGCGCGGCAAAGCCCTTAATTCCCTGACGGACTGCACTGTTGGTGATGTTGTTCTTCATGATCTGCGCGGCCGTCATGCCCCCGGCATAGAAGAACCCGTAACTCTCACCCATTGCGTTGGACAGAAGCGCCGCGCCGTTCAGTTTGTTACCGAAGACCTTACGCGTCAGCCAGGTGAACGTCGCACTGCCCGGATTCACGTCGGTATTCGCCAGCGTTTTAATCTCCGTTGCGGCCTGCTGACAGGTCAGGAACTGGCGCGTGGTGGAGGTCATCTTAAAGATGCCCCGCAGCGGGCTTGGGTTACTGGTAATCAGCGTCAGCGGGTCTGTGGAGTTGAGCAGCTGATTGATCGTGTATTTGCCATTCAGCAGAATGTCGCCGATCACACAGTTTTCCACGTAGTCGGGCAGCATCTGCGCCAGCTCCGGGTTTTGCGTGGTGAAGTCACTGGTTTCCGCCACAATCTGCGAGCCGAACAGCATACCGGTTTTGCTGTAGGTCACCGAGTCGGGTCTGGCCATCAGCATGTCATACGTCGACGACATCTTGTACCCGATACTGGTCGTCAGCGACGCGATGGCCGCCAGCCCCACCGGCACGTTATCAGTTACCCAGACCGCCCCCGGATCAGAGAGGTCAATGACCTGCACTGAGCGTTTCGGTACCAGCAGAATGGTAGTCAGGATCATGAAGACGGCCAGCCACTGGACGAAGACCATCGGGTTACGTTGTTTAATGAAAGTCAGCAGTACGGCCAGCACCCCGAAGGTGCCGGCAATACGCATTAAGGTGTGGAAGGTATTCTGACCGACGAGGGTGACAACGGCGTCCAGCGCCGTTTTCCACATTCCCCCGCCATAAATGGTGTATATCTCAAGCATCAGCGATCACCCCAGTGATAGTTGCTTTGATAGGAGCCTGAAACGATTGTGGACACCTGCTGCTGCAGGTACTGCATATTACGGTCGATACCGTCCAGCGCGTTCTGGTCAGCTGCAGACTGCAGCTTCATGTCAGCAAGAAGTCCCTGCGCATGAATGATGTTGTCGCGTAGTTTGGCGGCAGCCTCTTCAGGGAAGTTCTTGCCAGCCAGAGACAGGCTTGCCTGTTTCACCAGCTCCTGGAGGTACTGGATCATCAGGTCCTGAGCAATAAAGTCGGAAACCTGCAGCAGATATGTGGCGCTCATCCCCATACTCTGAGCGTTAGTCAGGTACTTCAGTACCGGCACAGAAGTGGTGTTCACAAAGCCTTTTTCCTGATCGGTCAGCGCAGTATCGTCAACCAGCTTGTTCTGCATTGAGAGCATCAGGTTTTTGACCAGAGTGACCAGAGCATTGGACTCTGAAATCGTCAGGTTAGTGACGACAGGTCCCAGACACAGAGTGGATTCATCACATCCGTAGACCTTAGCCGTTCCCCCGCGCATCAGGACTTTAATCAGGTCGCGGTTATCAACCAATGGCGTCAGAATTGTCACATCGCCATTCTTGTTGAAAATGATGGAGCCGATGGTACTCATGACCAGTTCCTTCAGCGCGCGGTCGTTGCCGAGAAGACCATTCTTACTGAGGGTGTCCCAGATAAGGTTTTTGTTCTTCAGCACCTGATCCTTCTCTGCATCACCGGCTTTAGCCGTGACTTTGTCGCCCTGTCCTCCGACGGTGCAGCCCTGACGGGAAGCCGCCCAGTCGGAAAACATGTTGGTTTCGCCGGCAATGTCCTGGCAGATTTTCTGCTGGGAAACCTGCGTCACGGGCCACAGCCCGCCGATGATGCCCTGAGCAGCCTGGCATGAACTCATGTTCATGGAGTTAACATCGCTGGCCAGTTTCTGCAGGAAATCTTTAGCCTGCTTCAGCTCCGGTACCATCGTCTGCAGGGCCAGATCGAAAGCATAGCCGGCGGCGTTGCTCATGATTTGCTTCACGAATCGCTGGATTTCCTCGCCGCTGATCATACTGAACGACCCGAGATAGGCATCGATACCGCCGCAGCCGGCGTTAAGGGAAGGCAGCTGCATCGAGATCAGCTGGACGTTTTTGACGGGGTTTCGCAGGTAAACTGAGCCGCCGGAGAAGTACCCTGCCGCCTGCCCCTGCCAGGCCTGCGCCTGAGTCACGTTGCCGCTGTAGCCCAGATTATTGAAGAAACCGTTCAGATCGCCGTTGACGTCCGCCTGAGCAGGCAGAGCAGCCAGGCCTGAGAAGAACACAACCCCTGCCGTAATAAGCGCCTTAATCATTTGGCACCTCCACAGCTTGTGTATTCTTGCCTGCCGGGCTGTCAGCACGGTTAATTTTGCGGCAAAGATATCTGGCCAGACTGAGCCAGCTGCAGACGAGTAAATTCACCGCAATGAGCGCGATAATCGCGGCCAAAACGCTCCACAACAGGTACTGCGGATAGTGGATGAGAAGCGAGAGCGTAAACTGTTCGGAGCGTTCAACTGACATCGCACTGAGCGTTGTGATGGCACACTTCACGTATACCCTTTCGACTACGACGGTAAAAATTAAGGCATAAAACAGTTTCAGGGTTAACAAATCCGTCCATTTTCGGGTTTCCGTATCCGCACTACAGTTTTTCACTATCGCGAAAACCTGGTTCCGGATAAACGTCTTCAGTCTGATAAGCCTCATGCAATCTCCTCCCGGGGTTTCCTGGCCAGGGTCTGCCGGCAGACGTAAAGCCCGGTGACGGTGAAAAAGAATCCGATGCTCAGCGAGATGAGCAGGAGCACCGGAAAGTCCTGCAGACAAGTTGTCAATTCGGGGCGGTCCATAACGCTGACCACCCGGTGGGCGAGCACCCCGTAGAATGCTGCGGACACAAGCAGCGTCACGCTGAATAACAGCCACACGCGCTCGGTACGCGATAACGCATACGTGTTTGTCGTCATTTTGTAGTCCGTTTGTATTACTGAGGGGTGACCTGCGCGCTTGCCGGCATTGGCGGCAGCATCTTCGGATCGACGTTATCCATGTCTGCCTGAATCAGGCTGGCCATCCGGCTCTCAAGTGCGGGGATGTCCATTACGCCCTGGGTGAGTGGATAGGCTTTCAGGGTATTGACGTTGACCATAAAGGCCGTCGGTGTCGCAATCGGCAAACCGTTTCCGAAGAAGGTGACAATCTCGTCTGCGATGGGAGAGTTAGGGTCAATCTTACGTGGGATCATCGGGGTCGGGTAAGATACGTCCCCGCCCCCGTCAAGGGTGTACGGGTACACCCTGATGGCATGCTCATCAGCCCAGCCCTTCAGCAGCGGGTCAAACTTTGCGCTGTACTGGCAGTGCGCCTGCATAAAGAGCACCACGGCATAATCTTTCATGTTAGCCCGACGTCCGTCCGGCAGCGCCATCAGGCTGGCTGGCGCGGGTACCGGAATGGTGGAGGCGGTGATGGCTGCAGCATCAGCGGTTGAAGCCGTTTTTGTTGATTCAAGCGCTATTAATTCCTCACGCGCACCGGCGTTCGCCAGCAGGGGCAGGGATAACAGGAGCGCAGTGAATACGGATTTAACGTTCATGATCGGCTTCCTTATGCGTCTGCCCTCTTTCGTAACGGAACCAGCGATACACGGCATACACCACCATGCCAGCCGCACCGGCCCACATACCATTGCACAGCCACAGCAGCCCCTGCTGCGTATGCTCCACGGACCAGGCCATCAGCTCGCTCAGTACGCGCGCCATCGTGCCCCAGAAAATCAGTCCTGCGAGAATAGCGGGTTTCATTCGTGTGTCTCCTTGTTCTGCCGTGCCAAAACCGAATGCGTGTCTGGTGAAATTTTCTTTCGGGCGGCCAGGTTCAGGCCCCGGAATACAAACCACACTCCAAAGCCAAATATCACCGCCATCAGCCAAAAGTTGCGTAGCGTTGCATCAACCGAACGCGCCCAGGAATCGCTGTCCACCCAACCGCGCTGACATAACACTTCAGGCGGTGCTTTCTCTAAAGCGGGGGGCACGGGCTTTAATGACTCTCCGGGTTGAGGTGGCGAGAAGCTTCCTGCCATCACATTTTCATTAACACAAGCCATCACCTTGCCGGCAGGTACGCCATCAGTCAGGTCATGAAAAGTCGTCAGGAATTGCCGGGAAAGTGAGCCGTCTGACGCCGCCAGCATTACAAACACATACAGCATCAGTGCCGGGCCGAGGACAAAGGAATACAGGGCCGCCCGCCCTGCATCGCGAATGAGGGTAAACAGTGTTTTTGTCATAAAAGGCTCTCATGAATTGGGTTTAAAGCCGGTGGCCACGTTCAGGAATCGCTTCGACAGGTCATCCTGCGTCATGAAGCCATAGGACAGCGCGCGGTAATTCTTGCTTCGTGGGTCAACAAGGTAGAGCGCCGGGAAATGCGTAATATTCATCGACCGGGACTGCCCCGTATCCGGACGGCTCTGCGGCAGGGAGGCAGCCACCTGACCGTCAACCGATACCGGGATAAGCGAAATACCGTTGGCTTTCGCAAAGTCCGCCACCACGCCCGCCATCTGCACGTCAATCGGGTCACTGCCCCGGTAGAAGTAGAACAGACCGTACTGCTGCGCCAGCTGCTCCACGGCGCTCTGCCGCGTCTGCTGGTCACGAGTCTGCATAAACGGCGCCATGCTGTTGTAGTGCGGATACTCCAGGTTGTAGTCGAGGTCCGGATGGCTCAGCTGCGCCGCCGCAAAGGACTGGCTGAACATCGATGCCCGATCGGTCCAGAACTTCTGCCAGCGCAGGAACGTCGCCGTGTTTTCCCGCGAGGGAAACAGGATGGCGCGGTTAAGCGCCTCTTGCGTGTACCCTTTCAGCACCCGGGCCTGTTCCATAGGGGACATTTTGCTGAGATCCGGAATGGCCTGCGGTGCAGGCTGTTGTGGCTTTCTGGACTGCTCCGGCGGCTTTTTCGGCTCGTTGTACCAGGACCAGCCGGTGAACGGCTCTGCCGGCGTCACAATCTCTTCGGCCATCACCGTATGGCTCGTAAGCGCCATAAGCAGGCCACAGAGGACACGCTTCATTTACCACCTCCCTGCTGATTGACCTGCGCGGCAATACGCTCCTTAATCTGCTGGACCTGCGTGCTGGTATCGGGGATTTTCTGGTTCTTCATCAAATCCTCGTAGAAGTCAGAGAAGTTGATTTTGTCGAAGTCGATGCTCTGCAGCTCCGGGACGGTGATCCCCCGGCAGTTCGGGCTGTCGCCGCTGCCGAACTTAACGCCCAGCTGGTCGCGACGCCCCTGCTCCTGAATGATGCGGGCAAGCTTGCCGTCAAAGACACAGTAGACCTGACTTTTCTGGATGCAGGCACCCAGCACCTTGCGATCGCACCGCTCGCCGACGCTGACGGTGATTTTCTTCGCCTTCGCCTTCCCTATAGCCTTTTCTTCATCATCACATGCGGCCAGTCCGGCACTTTGTCCCCAGCCAGAGTCTTTGCAGCAGTTAGAGAAACCGGCAAAGGCTTTACGGCAGCGCATGGCTTTCCCCGTGAAGGCTTTAACTTCAATGGTACTGCTTGCGTCTTTTGCGTCTTCAGCCGCCGAGGCAAGTCCTGCCAGTTTGGCCACGGCCGTATCAAAACCGCTGCTTCCGGCACCATTGGTGTCGTCACACTCGCCTGACTTACAGATGTAGTCGCCGCCGCAGACCAGGCCGCCCGACTGATGCGTGGTCTGACACTGGTAGGTGTAGCTCATATGGGTACACTGCCCGTCGGTCGATTCAGTGCAGGTGTTGCCTGCCGCCGTACAGGAGGGGTTTGTCATCAGCGTTCCGCAGGTTCCCGTGGAGTCTGACGGTACGACATAGTTATCGGTGTACTCCCAGCAGTCGCTGTAAACGTCATAGCTCTGGCCATTGTTAACAATGGTTTTATTTCCGCCCGGAGAGGTGCAGGTTGACGTGGTTTTTTGCGCCTTCGACATATCCAGGCCACAGGATGAGGACCAGTTCACTTCCGGGACAAAGGTAGTATCAACCGCATTCATAACGAGCACGAGCGTGAAGCCTGACGCACCGGACTGAAAGTCAGCTATCTGCTCCCGGATATGTTTTCTACAGACATCCTGCTTTCCGCTAACACATCCGGTGCTTTGATAGGAACCGGCAGGTAACGAGCCCCCCTGCGACAACGGTGTACCCGGAGCGCCCGGCATTTCCCAGTTAAAGGCTTTTCCGACAATCGTCTGACTGACGCCCCACCAGGAGATTTTCCCGGCATTGACATCGCGATCCGCCCAGTAAAAATGCGCGCTGATCACCGGTCCTGATGCCGGCGCTTTAAAACTAAAACTTAAGGAAGTACCGTTATTCGTAAAAACAACATCGCCATTGGCCGCCGTCAGTGTGAAAGTTTTCTGCACTGTCGTGGTGGAAGTATGTCCGCCAGGTGTTGCCGTTCTTGAACAGGCTTCCACTGAGGCCACATCCTTATCGCAGGTATAATTTTCAAAGGTGGTTTTCGATACCGTCACCTCCTTACACTGGTTCGCGGTCCCGTTTAGAACACCGTCAGCGCCAGCTTCCGCATTTTTACCGATAGTGATGAAAGGTGCGTTCGGGTCGATGGCGGGCGTCGGGTTCGTTTTTCCGGAATTGATAATCGACTGCGCTGCGTCATTGCCCTGCAGAGCGGCCTGCCCTTTGTTGGCGAGCCCACCGTCACCGCCATCCACGCCGCCGTAATACCCTTTCTCCGGTGGGTTAGCGGTATAGCCTGGTATTGCCCCCGTGACGGTATCCGGATTTTTCAGGGCTCCCGTCCCGGCGGAAGCATTGCCTTTGCCAAAGCTCGCTCCCGCCTCAAAGGCAGGATCAGCTGCACCAGCCAGAAGCGGAAAAAGCATCAGCACCGTTGAAAGCAGTTTTTTCATTTTCCGGCCTCCAGAAGATGGCGTGCCGTTGCCGCACAATCACCACTTTCAGCTACTTTTTCGAGAGCCTGCTGCAGGGGCAGACTTCCCCTGATTACGTCATAGTGGCCAGGGCAGGTCACCACCAGGGCGGGCACCGTGGTGATGTTGTACTGAGTGAACAACGTTGGATCGATTTGCACGCCGGCGTCCTTGTCCTCCTTACTCAGCTCAAACATTGCCGCCGCGGTCTGTCGCATGTCGTTATTAACCAGGCCTCGCAGCGTTGGCGGAATGTTGTAACGGCGGGCATCCTTCAGCATGGGCAGCAGACCTTCACGTGGAATACCGAGGCTCACAAAGTAAATAGCCGGGAACGTGTCTTTTTCCCCCATCGTGTTGGTCTGGGCTGCGATATCGCCCTGCAGGCGGTTAATCAGGTCCAGTTGCTGCTGCGGTAAGACGGGTGCGGCCGCCGGATGCCCCTGCAGGTCTTCCTTCATCGCTGTCAGCGCATCCTGCTGACCTTTGATCCAGCTATGGTCGGAGACGGAGATATCGGTCTGGGCGCTCGCCAGGGCCAGCGGCGCGAAAGCAATCATGACGCTGATCGTCAGCGCCCGGAGATAAGCGTTTTTCATTGTCATGTCCTTAAAGGAATACGCAGTTACGTTTGCGCCAGAAGAGGTAGCCGAAGTTCTTTTTGGAGGATGGAGAGTTATGCGTTGTGCCCCAGAGCTGCGTGCTGGCCCCGAAGGGATGGCAGTTGCCCGGTTCGGGGTACATGTTCACCATCTGGTATCGCCATCGCTCTTTCGGGATGATCGGGGATGGATACTGGTTACATACGGCGACGTCCGCGCCCACAGAGTTCCATACCAGCCCCTCACGATGCATCTTGAAGGCCATTCGCTCTCCGACCAGCAGAGAGGCCTCGAGCGGAGAAAACTCACCGCTGGTAAAGCCTGTTAGCGGGTAGATAGAACCCTGACTACCTGCGCACCAGAACAGCGGCGACAGAGGAAGGCCAGCTGATGATGCAGCTGCGTCAGCAGTACAGGCCCCCTGAGCGATCAGGTTGCCGAACAGCGCTGCCTCGGGGTTAATCAGCATCGAGAGGGTGCTGTCATTCCAGAGAGGATCAACTTCGGAGAGATAGGCAATATCCATGTCGCCGGTCTGCAGACACCCCAGACTGGTGATGATGTTCAGCCAGAAAATCAGCGGGTATTTGTACCAGTGAACATGGTAGAACGTGCCGGCAGCGGGCCGGTCACTCTGCCCTGCGGTTCCCGTTCCCGTTCTCCCGAGATCGATTTTAAAGCCGCCCATGTTGACCATGACGCCAGGCTCACGGGTTACGTCCACCATCGCCATTGGCTCCCAAAACCCGATGGCCAGACCGATACGATAAAACACACCATATGGACAAATCTGGATCGGCGAAGCCGGGTTGTTGGTATCCTTTTGTGGGCCGGCGGCCAGCTGAATATTGCCGAGCGTCATCGGAAACAGACACTTCCAGCAGACATCGCTTATCGGGTTAACCCAGCGGCCATCACCCGCGTTGCTGGCTGCGGCCGTTGCCTGAGCTGGCATCCAGGACAGCAGGACCAGCATCACGCCGGCAAGCCATGAGAAACGCTTCATTTCACCTCCCGCAGCCACACACAGACCGGGCCGTCCTCAGTGTCATGAATGGAGCCAATGAACCAGCCATCGCCCTCTGGCGCGGAAGGGAGCCAGTCAATGATGTTTTGTTTCCCTTTTTCCCAGTCGGCGATCACCTGGGGAGGCGCGTCGTTTTCCATCCAGCGGGTGGCGCAGGTCAGATTGTGCTGGCGCATCCAGTCGCCAAATTCAGTCTGTGTGGCCTTATCACTGGCGGGTGCAAAATAATGAGGGTGCGTCCAGAAGCCGTTGCGGTCACGGGTAACCGTCACCGGCCTGACAGGTTCAGGGTGAGTCATGGGGTATCTCCGGGAGTGCCGCAGCCACCGGACGGCGGAAGGGCTTAAAAAGGATCAGTGGTTATTGGCTTTACCGGCCGCTTTCATGATGATGGCCAGACGTTCTTCCTGGCTCATTTCGTACAGGGCAAGAATGGCGCCGCGCAGAACATGCGAGGGTTTGTACAGTGGATTATCGTTGAGGATTTCATCCATCTGTCGGGCCGAACCCTCATCGTGACGTACTGAGGTGACATTCCGGCCCTTTTCAGTAACAGGGTCTTTTTTCATGGCGTTACCTGGTCGGGGTTAATCGGAAACCGGGATGACATTCAGGCTGAGGCGGAGCGCAACGCAGTGAGCACCGAACATCCTGAAGGGCAGCGCGGTTGTATCAGGGCGTGTTTTTTGCAGGCGTCACGGCGAAAGCGTAGCCGCTGTCATCTTCGTAGCTTGCTCCGCTGGATTCCCCCTGTTCTATCCTGCGACCAGCTTCATCAATATAGAAGGCAAGTGCAGCCGGGGTATAAAACCTTCCTGCCTGCGCCCGGACAATGAAATGCCGGTATTCTGACCTCCCCGCCGGCGGGAATTGTCCTTCAGCGATATCGTCAGGAACATCATTTCCAGACGGAGAATTAAACCAGCCTGGCGCCACCTTAACCTGCCGCTGATCAGCTCCATATAACAGTTCAGTGCTAATTACACCACCTGCAATACGTTCCGGTGTTTCAGGAAATGAAGGCTGTTTTTTCACTTTTTCAGCCACATCGTTGATGATTCTCACCACATCCCGCGTCAGGACAGACTGTTTTGCACTGACAGTTATGGTGACCTGTTTTAAAGGAAAGTTCGTCGGGACGAATTCCGGTTCCGGTTTTGTGATGTACCACCCTTCCCGCTCACTACCCCGGATAAGCAAATTCAGCCACGAGCCGGCGTATCCATCGTTCACTGCCGCATCTTCGCTATCCTGCATCGCCTGCTCAGTGACTCTCGGCGCCGTATAACACTGGCGCGCCCGGAAAATACGTCGGCTGATTTTTTGCCGGTCTGCCTCTGGCATCGTCACGCGCAATGATTCCTCACGCGTCAGTTCGTAGCCCGCGTCAGTCAATGCCTTTTCCAGTTCGGCCAGCATCACCTGGTAGTATTCCCGGTTAGCAAAGGCGTGAACCGCGTCAGCATGTCGGGCACCGCCAAATTGCGCCAGAGGGACGGGTATTCCCGGTCTGCTCTCCCACGCCCGTCGTTCACGTCTTGCACATGCTACGTACTGAACAACAATCCAGCCAGCGAGTAGTGCAACGACGACCAGAATACCGGTCATGCCCTCGGTATCGCGCAAACAGGTGAGCACTCCCTGCAACCCCTGAGTGGCGGTGAAGCAGCTGATTAACGCCATGCGTTCATCTCCTCCATTCTGTTGCGGATAAGCCTGACGAGGTACAGGGGAAACGCCTCATCACGTTCGTCTGGCGCTATCGGCTGACGCTGGTTATTCGCGCACCACTGATGCCAGGCACCGGCGATCAGCGCCGGTTGCCATGAAGCGATCTCAGGGTACAGCTGACAGAGTTGATTCACGGTTTCGTCGCCGCCTTTGGTATCAGCATTGTGGCCTGTCATGTGCTGAGACGCAGGTGACACAGAGTTATTGTGTATCAGTGACATTCGGCGTTCTCCTGCCCTTCGCCTGCAAACAACCTGTCGAGACGCTCGGAAAGTGACAGCGTCGGGCCTTTTTTACGTTTCGCGCTGTCCTCGGCCCGCATGTTCTCCAGTAAGAGGTGAATGATGTAGTCCGGGAAACGTTCATCACGCCTGGACGGCTCCCGGCTGTCCTGCTGGTTCTGTTCACACCAGTGGAGCCAGGCTTTGGTCACCAGTACCGGATGCCAGGAGTCAATTTCGGGGTACAGCGTCTTCAGTCGTTCTGCTGTTCCCATGCGCGGCGTTATCTCAGCGGGTTTGCGCGGTTTTCTGCCGTAACGTCGATGGGATGTGACCGCCTGACGCATTTCGGGAAACAGGTCACCTAACGTTGTTGCACTCATTTTTTCGCTCCTGATACCGGAATCTCTTCCACTTTCATCACGCGGCCGTCGCGCGAGATCCGCGCGGGGACGTGTTCAAAACCGAATTTACGGGTCAGTACGCCAGACTGGTCGAAGTAGATACGTTCATTCAGCGCATCACTGGTTTCTTTGATGTTGCCGTTCACCAGGATGACCTTCACGCTGGTCTGGCCGGCGAGCTGCTGTCGTGCCCAGTTCACCTGCTCCTTATCATCGCCGTCGATAAAAAAGAGCACCTGGCTGAAGGGCACCTTATCCAGAGGATTGACCGTGTCACCCTTGCGGGCGATCACGTTGCCCTGCATGTCTGTGATCGTCTCCTTCACGGTAAATGTCGGGTCCCAGGCAAAGCTGCGGTATTCCTTCGCTTTCGTGAGCCCTTCCACCGGCGTGGGACGTACCGCATGCTCCTTCACTCTTTCCGTTGCCTCTTTGCGAAGGCGGTCCAGCTCGCCCGTCTGCTCCATTCCCTTCAGGCGATTCTGGATAAACGCCAGCATGTCCTGCTCTGCAGGTTCGAAGACGTTGCCCCAGGTACCAAGATCTTTCGCCCCGCTGCCGGCGGAGAGTATCAGTAGCATCATGGCCGTCAGCTGCAGTCTTTTTTTCACTGGCCCCCCTGGGTGCGTCGTGCGATATCAACACGGATTTCATTCGTGATATCGCGCTGCGGGCTTATCACCGCCGGTTTCACCAGGATGATGGCGTTATGTGAAGCCTGCCATTCCGTGAGGCTGTCCGTTAGCGCCGCGTTGAACTGCACTGTCATCGCTTTTGCCCGACTTTCATCGAGCGGCAGCTGCGCGGACTGCTGCTTAAAGAGGTCCACCGTACCCTTCATGTCGAAGACCACCACCTCCGGGGTGACGGCTTTCGCCGTCACATATGCCACGCCTGTCATAACCAGAAGTCCCGCCAGCCTCAGCATGCTGGCTTTAACCCAGCGGGATGTTTTGCTGGCGATTGTTACACCGTCGCGGACGGTGTCGCCGTCATACGGCTTGTCCTGTTGCTCACTCATGCTGCTTTCACCCACTCTTCAAGTTCACGAAGTTCACTGCCGTATTTTTTCTCCGCCAGCATATACGCCGCTTCTTCCGCAGTTGCCCCCGCTTCTTTCTGCGCTTTCTGCATGAAAGCAAAGTCCTCGCCGCGCGAGCTGAACATGGCACGCGTCACGGGATCGACGAACAGGCGATGGAAGGAGCTGTATTCACCGGCATTTATCAGCAGGGAGCTGTAGCCGGTCTGCAGGGCTGGCTGGAAGCCACGGATAACTTCTTTTTCCATGTCCGAGAACTGATCCGGGTTATCGGCAAGGTACTGTTTAAACGCCTTCGCATCCTGCAAGAGGGTGATTTTGGTGGAGCTGTTGTTCCAGGCGGCTTCCGCTTCCTTACTGGCGCTGAAGTCCTTAATGCCCTGGGTGATGGTGATAAACGCGCCACGGTGACGACGCACGGTGCGGTAGCCGGTTTCGATAAACCGTGCCGCGTGCGGGTTGGAGCCACCCAGCAGACGCCAGGCTTCGTCGATGATGCACACTTTTTTGAGGTCGCGCGGGCTGTGGTACATTTTTTCCTGTATCGCCAGAATGAGCGAGAACAGGATGGACGAGAGCAACTTCGGCTTGTCTTCCAGGCTCAGCAGCTCCAGCACCGCGAAGCGGGTTTCACCATCGAGCGTCGGGGTGTCGGCGTTGAAGTATTCTCCGTCAGGTCCCCAGGTGCAGTACGTATCGAGCAGCATGGCCAGCTCAGCGAGACGCGCGATGATGGTCGGCTTGTCAGCGAACGCCTGGTTCACATCCTCATTGGTCAGGTAATTATGAACGTCGTCGATACGGGCTTTGTTTGCCTTCTTCTCCCACGCATCCATTACCGCTTTCTGCAGGATCGCTTCACAGACGCCATCCAGCGGCTCAGTCGGACTGGCGAGTACCGTCAGCAGGCGCACAATCCCTTCCGCAGAATGGTTAATGTCCTTAACGTTGGCGAACGGGTTAAAGCGCAGTTTAGAACCATCGAGATAAACCCCGCCGGCCTGGTGACAGTAGTTCTTGTAGCTGTCCCCCATATCGATAACCCAGCCGTAACCACCGGCGTTTAGAACATCGCGCAGCACCCCCTGTATCAGAAACGATTTCCCTGCCCCTGAAGTGCCGGTGACCGCGATGTTAAAGTTGGTACTGCCGTTCTCCTCGCCAAACATGTTGTAAAACGCGACCTGATTGCGGTAGGTCGGGAGCGGCATTCCAACGTTGGACAGCTGGCGTTCTGCCACGACCGGCATCAGGCTCACAGCGTTCCATGACTTGGCTCGCAGCGTTGCTCCCGTAATCTTAAGGTCTTCCCACATACCTTCCTGCATGACGAACGGGAAGCTGGCCAGCCAGTTACGCATCTGCTGATACTGTATCGTCACCATTTCCAGCTCGTTCTTACGGAACACGTTGACGGCGGCCAGTTCACACTTCTGCGCCTCGGTATTGTTGTCCGGCGCGAACAGGGTCAGGTTGAAGTAGGTATTGCAGAGCGCGATTTCATTGCTGTGCAGCTGTTCACGGGTACGGCGCCATTCTTCTGCCGCTTTTTTGGTACCGGGAAAGAGTGCTGCATAGGCTGAGTTGGCCTTTTTCGACAGGTCCTGGTCTTTACGGAAAGACTCGCTCTGGCTTTTGGTCTGTTCCTCCAGTTCCGTCGTCCATGTCAGCATAAAGGGACAGGGTATCCCGAGGTCGGGAAAACGCAGGTTCTGGAGATTGTCAGCCCCCTGCCAGAGAGCGAAACGTTTAGGCGTTTTGGCAAGCTGCATGTTGATGATGCGGCATGCCGATGCCGGCAGGCGTGTCCCGCGCGCGTCTATGGTCTCCGGCAGTTCCATCCGGATATGCGATGGATGAACCTTCAGGTCAATCCCCGGGTCAACCACCTGACGGTTGAGCTTTTCATCCTCGTTGTAATCCCCGGAGGACGTCAGCACCTGCTCCTGACGGTAGTTCATCTGCTCGCGTACCGCAGACAGGAAAGCGTGCACATCGGTATTCATGCTGTCGATGCGCGCAGCCCCCAGGGAGACGCGGATGGTGTTGCGCGTCTGAATCAGGTCATCCATCACCCGCTGCATCTGGGAAGCGCGCTTAATGGGCTGACCATAAACAATAAAGATTCGGTAGTTACGCAGGTAGAGTGGGTATTCACGTTCGTTGGCCAGGCCGTGCAGCGCTGAGCGCTGCCAGAACGCGCGGGTAATTTTATTGAGGTGATCGGCCATCCCCCCTTTCCACATGTCGTTACTCACGCCGCGATCGATACGTTCCCCGACACACTTGCTGGCCAGCATAATGACGGTCACAGGAGTCTGGCGGGGCAGCTTTTTACGCAGCATGTCATCGAGAGCGGCCATCACCTGTTCGTTCGCGCCGGGAAGCGGGGCGGCCTCCATAATGAAGCCCGCAGAGCCGGCGTTGACGAAAATTTCATTCTTATCGTCGTAATACCGGTACGGCAGCGCAGCGACCAGGGACGGATAGTCCCAGGTCTGGGAAAGGTTGTTGCGGGCCGTTGCTGCACCGTCTTCCTCTTTCCCGTTTTTCAGCATATCCATCAGGCTGTCGACAAAACTCATTTTCGGCCCTCCGCAGCGGCCCGGATTAACTCCAGGCGACGCAGCTTCTCTTCGTTCATCTGCCCGGTGTGCGGTGCATCACCGGCGGTCTTAATCTGCCACTCACAGCTCACGCTCAGAACGGCCAGCGTTTCATCGTCGGTATCGACTGACTGTGTGGCGGTGATTTGCGTCGTTCCTTTCCGTGAATGGGCTAACGATTTCGCCAGATGATCGACGCCGTTCCTGCCGGAAATGTAGTGGCTGCTCATTCCCCTCCCTCCCCGATGACGCGGTAGCTCTCATCCCAGTGGGATTTGTTTTTCACGAACTCGACCACAGCCGGCTGATGAAAGTTGTCGTCCGTGTCCACCCAGGGTGCAATCCACAGGCGCTGTGTGGCGTCAGGAATACGCTGAACCGGAACGCGGCCCGCAGTGTTAACCGGCACGGGGGTCGCATGACTGGACGTGGTCAGCGGCGTGACCAGCGAGCCAGACGATTTCGCCGGTGCAGTGGTCAGAGGGCGCGGTGCAGTAGGCTTAGCGGCGGTGGTTCCGGTTGCTGCGGCGGAGACAGGACGGAAGGGATTCACGACCGGTGCTGAATTGCGCAGTGCCGGCAGGGTTTCACCCGCAGGCTTTTTTGCGGTTTTCTCGGCCGTCAGGTCATCCAGATTTTTACCCTGAGCGGCCAGCTTGTTTGCCTCGGCGGTCGTCAGGCACAGGTCGGTCGCGGTCTTGTTGCAGTCGAAATCAGAATTGAGACCGGCGCAGCCGGTCATTGCGCTGCACAGCAGTGCAGCGCCCAGTAGTTTTTTCATGGGGTAACTCCGGTTTTAATTTAAGGGGGGTATTCAGGGAGGGGTAATACTCAATTTCGATTATTTGCAGTTGCACTGAATCACAGTGAAAACCAACTGCACAGCAAGGCTGCCAAACACGCCGGCATAAAATAAATCCAGCGTCAGAAAGTTCAGGTTCATCTGGATAAAGCCATAAATACTCGCCACTATCAGCATTCCGCCCCACGGAACGACTGAACCATACATAAGAAACCCACCATCGAGTTTGTTAAAGGCTGAGTCGCTAAAGCATACGAGGAACACGCTTAAGAGCAGACACACTCGCCAGGAGACCCAGCCCATATCACCCACGCCTTTAAGATTGAGCACTGCCCACACTGTCAGTTCGATAGTGAATACCAGTGCTGGAATCAGGATATAGCGATAGTTGTGCAGGATTTTGAGTAATGGATAGCGCGCCATGTTGGCAGACATAAACACTCCAGTGAAATGAATTACAGGGTTGTGATGATGAACGAATTAGAGGCTGTCAGAGGTTACTTCACCGAAAGGAAAGGGACGGAACCTCCGGGGATCATTGATGCCGGAAGCTTTCCATCCCAGCGTTCAGCCGTCGTCAGACTGACCAGGCCGGGGTTATCCCGAAGTGCATCACCGCGCTGGCGGATGGATTCAGCTTCTGCGGCTCCACGAAGGCGTATTGATTCAGCGTCTGCCTTTGCTGCCGCCAGTTTACTGTCAGCCTGGGCCTGAGCCTGAGTGACCGCTATCTGAGCCTGAATTTTCTCTGTCTGGAGGTTCTGCGTCCGTGTGGCAATGGCCACCTCTGCTTTCATTCTGTCTTCAATGGATTTCTCATATGCCGGCGAGAAGTCGATGTTTTCAATCTGTACGGTATCAATCACCACCGGTCCATCAACACTTTTCCGCAGCGCGGCCTGCATATCCTGTACCAGCTTCGCTCTGTCCTGAACCGCGCTTATTGCGGTATATCGTCCAAAAACGTTTTCCAGCTGTGTAGGTATCTGCCGGGCAATCAGCCGCGTTTTCATGTTATCAACCGTCTGATAGCCACTGTAGACGCGTTCCACTTCGGTCGGCAGAACATGGAAGTTCACGGATACGGTCATTTTTGCGGGTTGCTGATCGAAGCTGTAGGCGCTCATACCTTCATAAAGCATGGCCTCATTCCTAACGGTTATTTTCTCCACGCTTTCGATGATCGGCCATTTCAGTCCCAGGCCGGGCTGAGCGACTTTAACAATACGTCCGTTTCGCAGCAGCACTCCCCTTTCACCTTCGTTAATACTGTAAAATGAGAGCCAGGCAATAAGCAGGCTGGCGATGACGATAGCTCCCCCCATGATGAGGAAAAGACCGCGGGGGTTAAGACCTGTTTCTGAATCGGTTGTGTATCTCATATAGCCACCATTGATTTTGATTCCAGTTTTGATGCAGGAGACGGGGTAATTAGGGGTATTGCCGAATTACGCTTCACTCCTCTCCTGTTTTCACGCTGCGGTCAGTAGTTTTATGGAGGAATTTCAAGCCTGGTTTCTTTTCTGGCCAGACACCCATCGCTTCCAGCTGATACCATCTGCTGACGATGCTGGCCGTCAGCCCCTCCGTTTCAGCCTGGTGCTTAAGGTGTTCCCAGGCGGGAAGATACAGGGGTTCATACTCAGAAAGCATCCTGTCGAATACCTCCGCCCAGCTTTCGTTGTAGCGGGGGACAATTCGCCTGCATATCCATTGAGTCAGAAATAGCCAGACAATCAGGAAACCCAGCGCCCACAGTGAGGGGTAATACGAAAGAACTGGCCCCCCAACACCGAGAAAGATGGCAACCCCCAAAAACATGTACCTGCTTGCTGCCGGAGTGGGCCGACCAGCCTCCCATTCAGCAATATGCATCCGCATGTTCCTGAGCAGACTGTTATTACGTTCTTCATCACGCATTCCGTTTATCCTTTTTGCTGCCGCTTTGGATGTCCGGTCTGTTGCAATGCACAGGCACGATACGACACAAAATACCGCCGATAACTAATGCGACGATGCTCCATATGTCGTCGTGGATTTGCCCATAGACAAAAAGCGATGACACGCCTACCAGGCACAGGAACTGAAGTGTTCCGTATAACTTGTCGCCCAGCTTCCTGTTCTGCCTTACTGTACTGGTTGTATCGCGATTTACCCCCTCCTTTGCTTTGCCGTCGGGTCCGCCTCCCTGTGTTGTTGTTTTACGTACAAACATCTGCATTTCCTCATCAGTTGATGGTGTCGCCGAGGCGCAGCTGGCTGGCCTGGCGGAGAACGTCATCAGGGTTGATGTTACCAACCGAGGTGGTGCTGGATGCTGTGGTCTGACTCGCAGGCTGCGGCGTTACAGCGTTCTGCGCGGCGTTGCCGGCTTTCTGCAGTTCCTCTTTCGCTTTCGCGTCCTCGGCATCCTCGATGGTTTCAAGGCGGAAGCCCTTCTGGAACACGACGGTGACCTGGTTGCCGGCACCGATATCAATCACCGGGTGGTACTGCTCGGCGCGCTTAATCCAGTACTGGCTCAGCGTGTCGGCAGCCTTACTGGCTCCGCCGCCTATGCCCTGTTTAAACACGTCACCTGCACCGACATCCGCTGTGGCGCCGAGGCCTACGGATGGCGTGGCAGCAGATTTGATACCTTCGCCAAAGCCTGACAGGAGGCCTGCTGCACCGGCGTAGCCGACAATCATGCCGTTTCGCATAACGGGCTTGCCGCGAATGCCGCCTTTACCCTGGAAGCTGACATGTCCCTGAAACTCCATGTCAACGTGCTTGCCGTTTTTCAGGATGCAGCTGATGGACTGGGTGCGGACGTTTCCGCGCTCGCTGGAGATATCGCCCCACATCTCACCCACAATAAAGCAGCCGTCAGCGTTGAACTCCTTGTTGTTGGGCATCTGAATGTTGCCCTGCAGGCGAATGGTAACAGGGCTGGTATTCTGCTGGCCGGTGACGCTGGCGTTCGCGGCGGCGCCTTCAATCAGAACAGCATCAGAGAATGAGCCGGATGGAATCCAGGGGAGTTTGGTTGGCCTTTTCTTCAGGCTGTCGTAGCTGAACTTTGTTGTCGAGAGACCGCCTGTCATGCGCTGGCCAGAGCCGCCCGGATAGAACGCTGCGCCCTGCCCCATATTCACACCAGTGGCGGCCGGTGCACCTGCGGGGGTCACATTGTATTCGGGTGGTCGGGCCTGGCCGGCAGCAACGGGACCTGGGAGTGGTGTTCCGTTCGTACCTGCAGGTGGTGTCTGCTGGCCAGTGGTCTGGTTGCTGCCGGGGGCTTTCGTAAGCTGGTCATTCAGGCGCTGAATTTCAGCGTCCTTCTCGGCGAGCTTCTGGTCGGTTGTGAGCTTGTTCTGCGCAAACTGCTGGGCAAGCGTGGCAAAGTTTTGCTCAAGAGCAGAGGTCTTTGCCTGCTGCTGTGTCAGTGCGGCATCGTTGACCTGTTCGTTAAACGCCGCTGTCACAACGCCGGTCAGGTTTGGTGTTGCAACCGGTGCGGGTTGCTTTTGTTTTTGCTGGTATTGCCCGTACCACATTACGCCGCCTGCTGCAGCTGCGCCGCCAATGATGACGGCGGCCAGGATGGCCAGCTGCTTGCGGCGGGTTTTCAGGTTTTCATTCAGGCTTATGGTCATGAGCGGGTGTCTCCATCATCTGAGAACACAATCCAGGCATACCCTTCGCCGCCAGCGTAGAGCTGGTTCTGCGACAGCATTACGGCCCGCACACCCTTGCGCCAGAAATCGCGCTCGCGGAGGCTGCGGGTGATGCTGCCCGGATTGCTCATCCGGAAGCGAACCACGCGAAGGTGGTTGCCCACAAACTGACGCTCAGGCGTCAGGCGTACATCACTGGCGGGTGAGTAAGCCGGCATGCGGCTGACCGGGTATTCCCGGTAGTCGTCCGGTACCTGGCCATTGACTACGGCGCGGGATAGCGCAACCAGCGTTTTTTCATAGGTCTGCCCTTCTTCCCATGCCTTCGCATCGTCGTTCTTGCGAAGTGGTGGTGACATCGGGGTGAAGCGCAGTGTTTTGCCGTTACCCGGTTGCGGCCTGACGTTCAGGCTCAGTGATGAGCCGTGGTCAGTCTGGATAAACAGGGTGAAGTTCTGGCCGACAAGCGGAGACAGGATAAGCGCTCCGTCCTCGGTCTGGCTCTGGTCATACGCACCGGTTGGTCCGCTGATGCTGGTAATGAGTTCTCCGTCGACAACAACCTTGCTCGGGTTGGTGTTGCTGAGGGTGACGTTAAAGGCGGCGTCGTTCTCAAACGGAATGGCTGCGGGTGCGGAAGCGGCCCGGAGGCCGCTTGTGAATAATCCCGCTGCCAGAAACACAGCAGCAGCTGCCGGTGAAATGCGAAATTTCATGGGCATTCCTGTCAGTTAGTGGGAGATACCGGCTTGAGTTCTTCAAAGCTGTGGAGGTTAATCACACCATTGTCATAACTCAGTTTCAGTCGGTAGGTTTTTTCCTGGTCTTTCAGTGGCGTGATGATTGCGCCGTTTGTGGTGGAGGATTTCAGAACTCCGCTGTACTGCACGGAGCCATCGTCCATGACGCGAATTTCTTTCGTGTCGAACTGGGTGGTGATGCCCGCTTTCTGGATGCGCTCAGTTTCTATGTCCAGGGCTTTCTTGAGTGCGTCCCGTTCGGCGGAAGGGACAAATCCAAGAATCATTTTCTGGTTGTGTTCGATGTTTTCCGGGGTAACGTTGAGTCGCCAGTAAATAAAGGAAGCGGCGAACTGCGTCAGACCGGTAGCGTCGACACTTTTTGAATCTGATGCAAATGGGCGGTTAAACATTAATGGCGTGGTGATTGTTTTCTGGGTGGTGGCGAAATACCACGCCAGTGACCCTGTCAGTACATTCCCGGCGCCCATGAGTAAAGTTAAAGCTGAAAGACCAATAAACGCATAGCGTAGTTGTTTATCGCGCTCTCCTTTAATATTCAGTTTCATGAAAAACTATGCCCTCCAGTGCCGGAAACTTGAATCAGGTATCTGACGAAAGGTTACTTTGAATAAAAGTGATGGCAGGTGCCAGTAACAGAAATTAAGTAACCAGTATGACCCCTGCCCTTTTTTCAG
Source organism: Enterobacter sp. WI-ESBL-E8 (assembly GCF_053364895.1). Lineage (NCBI taxonomy): Bacteria > Pseudomonadati > Pseudomonadota > Gammaproteobacteria > Enterobacterales > Enterobacteriaceae > Enterobacter > Enterobacter sp. WI-ESBL-E8. The sequence goes on along the minus strand of NZ_JBRWXJ010000002.1, from coordinate 127,360 downwards.
ATATCTGACGATAAACCAGAGGATTCCCGCGATTACACCAAGTTCGAGTGACAGGTTGTTAAGTACCCCCAAAACTAAAAGGGGTGCGGTAACAATCAATTCGTCAATCGGTAAGCCTAAATAGCGGTCCTGCTGGTTCATTGTTTCCGGGAAGTTATATTTATCTCCTTCCCCACTCATCATTTAGCTCGCGATGCCGAAGGCGACACGGGTAAAGATGATTGCCATAACGATACCGACGAACACCAGTGGTGAGCGGGCCTTAATGTAAATAAACAGGCCCATGATGATTTCGGCGATGTAGAACCATTTAACAAGTGAAGAACCGGAACCGAAGGTGGAATTTACCGTGGTGTTCTGTGAGGAAAGAAGGTCGGTGCCGCCAGCGAATGCCGGGTGGGTGACCATAAGTGCAATTAAAAAAGCGCCTGCTGACTTTAAGTAAAATTTAGCTTTGCGATTTTCGCGTGCTTTGCGGAATAAAGACGCTACCGCCCATCCCTTACCGACGTTAAGGGCACTGCCTTTGGTTAACATGTTTGTTTTCTCCGAAGTAAACAAAAGTGAATCGCGTAAGTGCTTGTTTACGCGGGCGCAATTGTCCCATGACCCTAAAAAAAAAAAACTGTGACGCATGTCGCACTTTTTGGAATCATTCAGATTTATCCGAATATGTAAGTGGGTAGGCTTTGTTGACCAGAAAGTTCAGAAATGGCCTCCGGGATCTATAGCTATGAAAGTAAAAGAAAAAATGTGGGATGGTCGCGGCCGTCCACGCAAGTTCCAGCCAGGTGAAGCGGTGGAGTGGCGATTGCGTGCTCCGGATAATCTGCTTATGGAGCTGAGAATATGTGCCAGAGCTGGCAACAGAAGTGTGAATGAGGAAATTATTGCCAGGCTTTTATTGTCGCTGAATTATCAGCCCGGCAAGCCTGTCATTAAAACTGCGGAGGGTGAGCGGCTCATTGCGCTGGCGGTGAGGTTTGAAGAGTGGCTTGGGCAATTGCTTGATAGTGAATCTATTGATGTTGCTAATGAAATTAAATCCACGCCCAAGCAGGAGCAATTGTGGATGTGGCGAGAGGGTGAAAGAGTTTTGCTTCCGGGGAAAACAACCGGATATAGCATGCGTATTCCTGAGAATCTTGCTGATGAAATCAGGGCAATGGCGAAGGTGCATAACCGTAGTCTGAATGACGAAATGCTCACTCGTCTGATGAATACACTGGGTTATTTTACGGAAAGGTTACTTGACCAGGACGAGGATGCACAGGCGCTTAAAGTTCTTTGCATGGAGTTCGAGGTGTTCCTGAAAGAAAAAATAAAGGAGGTGGAGAAAAGTGACCTTTCCTGGGATGAAAGACCGTCCCTGTGATCGATGTGGGCCGGGGTGTCCGGCTCACAGATTTATTCTTTTTCGTTGATGAAGTGCCTTGCTTCTGCTTCGTTCTCGGCTGTGTTTATGCCGCTTAAAATCATATCAAGCGTATCTTCAAGGCTGCCTTCGCCGTCTTTTCCTGTCATTTTTAAATACATCTCAGCGATTAGGGTGGCAATGAGAACTGTGCCTTCGCGTGAGCCGGCTGCTTTTCTTATGAGGTCTCTTCGATATCCTTCGATATCAAATTGATTGCCATCCTCGCCATCGCGTTTATAAACAAGCAGTCCAAGCCTGATTAATTCGTTGCAGGTAGCTGATATGTTTGCTTCTCCAGCATTAGCGCCGTTCTGCAGGTCTTGTTGAACAATATCGCGAACTTCACGTTCAATTTTATCTTTAAGGTAGATGCCGACTCTTCCCATATTTCTTACCTGTTTTAAGTTAGTGTCGGAACCGACACTATGTATGGCCTGTTGGTGGATTACCAGATTGCTGTGCAAAGGTGTAATGGGTTGATACTGCTGTGAATTTCTGTTTTATACAGTAGTACAATCCAACTCTATGATGTGCGACAGTGTGACACTGTGCGATATATAATTCAATGTAATTACAGCATATCTACAATTGTACGATACATGTGAGACATACCGACACTAACAGGTATCAGGATTATACGATAGTGTAGTGTCGGTATGTACGACATTAAACGGTCACATTCCAAAAGCGCGCAAAATTCTTGCAAACATCCCACTGAAATAAAAGGAAAAATCTGCAAGACGAAGTCTTGCGTGGGGTGTGATGTTTTAAAGGGTTAGTAAAGAGCGGCATGTTAATACCGCCTACTGCTCTGACATGTTTATTTCGGACAGGCGTTAAATCCCATCAGGAGAGCGCTCACGCGCGTTTGTAGTGGATTTACTTGATTACGACGATCCGCCGGGGTATTTTTTAAAGCGCCTCTCCAGAGCCCGTTTATTTCGCTAAAAGGCCAAACCATGAAAATATCGTTACTGCCTGCTGCTTTGCTGACTCTTTCACTATCTGCTGGCGCAGCTCCGCAAATGTGCTTTGATCAGGCCGGGAAAGATTACCAAATTGATCCGCTTCTGCTTATGTCAATTTCGATTAAAGAGAGCCATCTGGTACCAGATGCGATAAATGGATCAAACAGGAATGGGACAGAAGATGTCTGTGGGATGCAGGTGAACAGCTCACATTACGGTAAACTTAAAAACTTCAATATTACCCGTGAGCGCCTGCTGAATGATCCATGTATCTGCGTTTATACGGGGGCATGGGTGCTGGCGCACAACTTCAGGTCATACGGAAAAAACTGGGACAGTGTGGGGATGTATAATACAGGGCCGAGCAAAAAGCTCATTGCGCAGCGCAAGGCCTATGCACAGGACATCAAAAATATATATCGTGTATTACTGGCCAGAAAAAAGTTACTTTCTGAACGTCTCGCGCCAGCTGCTGGAAAGGAGAATGAGATTAAAATTGCAGAAACAGCATCGTTAAACAGCGGACAGTAAAAAGCCGCTCTGGTGAGCGGCTTAATTTTCAGGCCTTCAGTTTTGCAAACTCCTCGGCCATTTTCCAAAGCACCTGATTTAATTTGATGTCTCCGTCAATTCCGGTGACTTCCCGCGTTCTGATCATCTTCCCTTTTTCTGTTCTGCCTCGAATACCCCCACGGATCACATTTTCCTGCACCACGTTAAACGTGGTCCATAAATCCTGGCCTCTGTCGAGCACACGGCGTGGGTTAATAATTTGCTCCGGTGTAATCGGCGCTGGTTTTCCATCGTACTTAAGTTCCATGGCGGTCGCACCAAAAAGGCGCTGCTCAGGCAAAGTGAGCTGAATGCTTTTCATGAGGTCAATATTTTCATCAACCGCGTCAAATGTTTTCAGCACCGTGTAAGCGCCTTCAATAACCTGCCCGACAATATCCCCTTTGTGGGGTACGCGGATTTCACCAAAATCCTTCCATGCAACCAGACCATTACTGCAAACCTGACGGAACATACCGGGGATCATTTTATAGCTACTTGAACCATCATGGCTATTCAGCAGAATAATTTCCGGTACTTCTTTTCCGTTAATCTGGTCATGACGGCGCAGGCGAAGCATATGCTTTGTAAAGTCGCGTTTATCCTGGTCACGTGTACGTGACTGAGTTGCATAATATGGCTGAAAACCTTCATCACGTAAGCGATCAAGAATGTTAATGGTCGGGATATACGTATAACGTTCAGAGCGTGAATCGTGTTTATCCGATGAGAACGCGCTCGGAACGATGAGCTGTAATTCATCATTCGTCAGCGGACGGTCTTTACGGATCGAGGTAGGCATACGATAACGGCTTGCGAAACTGACCATTTTTATTTACTCCTGATTATTTAGTAAGAGATGAAGAAATAACACGGTGAAAATTATCCAGCGGCATTGCAGCTGCCACCGGGCTACCATCTACAACCCAGACAGAGATATAATCCGGGCATTCGTCATTTATTAACGTCAGCTCAGTGGCATTCTCTGGCGGCGTAAAAATTGCCGGTTGTGGCTCCCCTTCCGATGCTGCCAGGACCCAGCAAAACAGATCCGTGAACTGGGACGTGGTGAGGTTTGAATCACATCTTCCGGTAGATTCTTGAGCGGCGGTTTTGACGTTGACGTTTCGTGTGTGCATCCTGGTTTTCTCCTGTGGTGATGGTTGTCCATCTCCCTGGTGAGTTCTCTCGCGGCAAAGGGCAAAAGGAGCAACGGCGAAGGGAGGAAGGAAAGGGGCGGAGACTAAAGTTTTTGCGGCACGCAAAAAGTTTTGGCGGAGTGCATTTCACCCCTTGGATGACGACCCGACGGTGCTACAAGCAGCCCTCCGCGTGAGGACGCACGGGGGATGGCTTCACCGGGGGAACAGGATGCACACACCCGACACGTCGGAACGGCGTGGCGCCATTAAAGCGACGGCATCAGCCGGCGCGGTGAAGGCGTTCCGGACGGCACGGCCGGAGAAGCCGCAGCCCTTGACCTTCGCCATCAGACCCTAGCGTCAGCCCGAAACCCGGAGGGGTTCGGCGGAGCCCCGCGGGTGCGCAGCGGCCGCCCTGGCGGAGTGGGGCTCGACGACCGGACAGCAGCACTGGCCGGGAGCCGAAGGGGGCCATCGCCCTGCCCTGTTTTCGGGTTATGGCCACGGAGCTGCTGCAGCTGAGAAAGTTAACCAGCAGGACGCCGGATATGACGCCCGGGATGAAGAACACAGGGAAAACCAGGCTGAAGCCAGGTACAGGCAGGTAACTCATGGCGCTCTGACTTCAGCAAAATCAGGCAGGAGAGTGGGCTAGGCGGAGGGAGCAGAGGGGCAGCGCCGAAGGCGCGTCCCCCTTCCCCCGTTCCCCGCAGGGGAACAGCCCTTCCCGGAAGTTCAGGCGTGCGGTCGCGTCAGGAAGGAAAAAGGGGCTACCGGTAAACCGGCAACCCCTTCATAAAGGCGCTTCAGGCATGTCCACACAGTCTCAGCCCCTGAATGGCGGGGGTTTCCCCCCGCCGGGGTTAGCTACTTAGCGGATTCGTAAGCCATAAAAGCTGCCACCTCCCTGTCCGTGTCCCTGTATCGGATTTCGCAGAGCGATTTCCGTGTCAGGTAAGTGAATATCAGCAGTGTGAGGCACACTATTAATACGCACCAGAGCAGGGTGTTTCGCGGCAGTTTCATGGCCTTCTTCTCCTGTCAACGCAAAGCAGAAGTGGCACCTTTACTGCGAAACAGAGATGTCCTGCTTTATTTCAGAGAACGCGTTTGACCGCCTCGCTATAAACTTCCGAGCGCTCTCTTTTCCCGACAGAAATCACAAAGACGACAACCTTCTCGTCTATGACCTGATACACAAGACGATAGCCTGAAGACCGGAGCTTAATTTTGTAACAGTCCGGCATACCCCGAAGCTTGTTCGCTTCAATTCGGGGTGACTCAAGCACTTCAGCCAGCTTCTTTTTCAGCTGTTCACGTACCGTCGAGCCCAGCTTTCGCCATTCCTTTAGTGCACGCTCGTCAAAATCCAGAAAATATGCCATCAGAGCTCATCCAGCGTCACACGTACTGGCTTAGGATTGCGAAGACGTTCTTTCACTATCTCCACGAGCTCAGCATCCTCATCACTCAGGAGTGTCTGTTTGAACGGCAAACGTTCATTGTCAGCAATATATTCAAGCATGAGACGAAGCGCCTCAGAGGGAGTTACACCCATTTTTTCAAGCGCAGCGTAAGAACGCGCTTTAAGTTCATCGTCAATACGCAGGTTGATGCTACCCATGTCTCACACCTCTTGTAAATACAAATGTCATTACAAGTATCGCACTACAACATGCTTAGGGCAAGTCACGAAGGAAGTCAGAAAACGAGACGTCAGAAGGGTGAACACAGTCCGCTTAGTGCCAGAAGTGGACGTTTTCTTTGAGCCTGAACTGCCAAATTTCTATCAGTATCAAAACAATTAAACTGTGTGTGCCGCAAAGCGGTTTTCAGGTAATCCGGGACTGAGATCAGATTTACCTTTGAGCAATGCACCGTCATATTCAGACAGCGCAGTGAGTCCCACTGTAGCCGTGGTGCAATAGAGACGGGTAAAACCCTCACCGGCGAGTGTCGGACAGGTGCTCTGGATTGCAGGTGACGTCAGAATAGCGTCTGTGGTCCCATCCGGGCGGTAACGGACAACACGGTTCCCCCCCCATTCAGCATTCCATAGATAGCCCACCTCATCCACGCAGGAGCCGTCAGGCGCGCCGCTGCCTTCGCTTTCGGCGAACACGTGCTGGTTCTGCAGCGAGGGGTAATCACAGCACATTATCTGACCCTGCATCGAGTCACAGTAATAGAGCGTGAAACCATCGGGGCTGAAACAGATGCTGTTCGGTATAGCGACATCGGGCAGTGCAAGCGTCTCAACAGTCAGCGTTGCCGCGTTGAGTCGATGAAACTTACCGATGACTTTAACGGGATAACCGTCATCCATCGTCCCGAAGACAAAATTACCGGCACGGTCACATCGTCCATCACCTATGCGGGTGCCGGTGTATCCCGGTGAAGCGGCCACTGGGGTAATTAACCCGCTGTTGAGATCATAGAAAGCCAGCCTTGACGCGAATCCCATCAGCAGATTGTGACTTTGTTCAGTCAGTGCAAAGGAGCCAAGGCGTTCAGGCAGCGACCAGCGCATCACAGCATCATTGCCTTCTTCTATGGCGAGCAGTTCACTGGCTTCAATGTCAGTCCAGTAGAGCCTGCGGGTTCTTTCACACCACAGCGGGCACTCTCCGAGCGTATTCCTGACCTCAGCTGCAATTGAAAACATGATAATCCTCCGGATATAAAAGGTCGTACTGCACGAGTGTAAAAGTGGATAACGCAGTTACTGCAGAAAACGTGCAGAGAGCCGATCGCCGAAAAGCATGATGGCAAGTCCGATCAGCATAACAACCATTCCCCCCAGCCTGAGTAACGAAACTGGACGCCGCACAGCGCCCAGCAAGCCAAAATGATCAATCATCTGCGAGGAAAGTAACTGTCCGACAATCGCCAGCCCGAGCAGAGCTGAAAATCCAATTTTCGGCGCAAGCACTACATAGCTGAACAGGGCAAATGCGCCTATCATTCCGCCCGCCAGACTCCAGAGGGGTTGCGACGGCATCGCCGCCAGCGATGTCATTAACCCACCCCGCAGCAGCGCGTAAATCCCCAGACTGAACGCGCCCGCCGTAAATGAAAACAGCGCCGCAGTGACCGGGTCGCCGCCCAGTCCCTTTGCCAGCTGGCTGTTCAGGGTCGTCTGCAGGGTGATCCCCAGACCTGCGGCAAAAGCGATTACGTAATAGATCATGCCCATGCTTTTCATCCTGGTCAGTCGGCCTGCACCAGCGGCAGGAAGTTGTCAGCAAAAATGTCAGGCTGGTAGCCAGAGGCTGCAAAAAGGTGCTCACGCGACTCATCAATCGCTGCACGCAGGCGCGCGCTGTCTACGCCCAGCACCTTACCGTTCTGTTTAACGATGCGTCCGCCGATCATGACGGTGTCGATGTTGCTGCGCTCGGCAGCATGAACCACCGTGCCAAAGGCATTGCCGGAAGGGTAAAGATTGAGATCACTGCCGTTAATCAGCACCAGGTCGGCTTGTTTGCCTGGCGTCAGGCTGCCCACTTTATCCTGCAGCCCTGCACAGGCTGCGCCATCAAGAGTCGCGGCTTTAAGGAGTTGTGCCGCCGGAAGCGTTTTCAGCGAATGTTCAGAATCGCAGCACTGCTGCTGATGCATGCCCATCACGCGCTGCAGGTAAAAGGCGACGCGCATCTCCATAAACATATCGGTGCTGTACGATGTTTCATTGTCTACGCTCAGGCCAGGATTGATGCCATGACGCTGCGCGGCCTCTATGGCGAACATTCCGCTTTCGATGCCATAGTGCGAATCTGAGCGCGGGCAGACGTTCACCCGGACACCGGCCTCCCGCAGAATTTTCCATCCCCGGTCGGGCAGCGCCGTGCAGTGATTGAAAATATTGTCCGGCCCCAGCAGCCCCTGCTGATGCAGCGACTCAAGTTCAGAACCCATCTCAGCGCCGAAGAACTCAGTGACAATCGACAGTCCCAGCCTGCGGGCCTCGGCCCATAACTCCGGCTCCAGCTGGGCCATGACGGCGAGAGAGACCAGGCTTTCAGGGTTATTGGTGAAATATTTATCCTGCAGTCGCTGCCAGTTTCCCGGCCAGTGCCCTCTATCCCATTCGCCAGCTACCGGTGCGCCGGAAGCATGAATGGCGCGAATGCCGGTATCAAGCAGGGCCTCGACGGCGGCATCGGAATGCGCTGCGGTTCGGCTGTTGTGCGAGTTATCGATCATCGTGGTGATGCCCGCGTCAATAGCGCCAAGCGCCGTCAACAGGTTGCCAACATAGATATCGGCAGGACGGTAATATTTCGCGAACGAGAAGTGTGTGGCATTGCTGTAGTCGTCCAGGCAGGTAGCATTTGGGTTAATGCGGCGCAGCTGTCCTTCCCATGCATGACGATGAGAATCGACCATTCCCGGCATGGCGATCATGTTAGTGGCATCAATGACATGCACACCCGGTACATCAAGGTTCTGGCCCACGGCGGTAATCGTTGAGCCGTTGATGAGAATATCGCCACGCTCAATGTTACCGACGTTCTCGTCCATGCTCAGTATCGTCGCGCCGCGTATCAACGTAGCTTGTGGAGTGACATTCTGATTGTTAACAATATTTCTGATGTAGTCGGTCATTAAACCTGCCTCTTTCCTGATTAATGGGGAAAAGATACGCCACGTCATTAGCCTGAAAAAGATGCTTAAAACGTTTTTATAATTCATAATTCGCGAATAATTAGACTCACTTTTACCCAGGAGCAGGACGATGGATCGGATTCAGGCTATGCAGGTTTTCACGCGGGTTGCTGAAGCCGGGAGTTTTGTACGCGCGGCAGAAACACTGTCGCTGCCTTCTTCCACCGTCACCAGCACGATTAAAAATCTGGAGAAATACCTGCAGGTGCGTCTGCTTAACCGGACGACAAGGCGGGTCAGCCTTACTCCTGAAGGCCTGCAGTATCTGGCGCAATGCCGGGAAATCCTGTCGCTAATTGAACATAGCGAATCCAGCCTGACTGATTCCATCAGACGCCCTCAGGGGAGGCTGCGGGTTGATATGCCTGGTGGGATCGCCCATTTCATCGTCATGCCCAATCTGAAAGACTTTTACCGGCTTTATCCGGATATTTACCTGATGATTGGCGTCAGCGACCGGCAGGTCGATCTTGTTCAGGAAGGAGTGGATTGCGTCATTCGAACCGGGGAATTAACTGACTCCACACTGGTTGCCCGTCCGCTTGGCCGGTTTCGCTGGGTAACCTGCGCCTCTCCGGATTATCTCAGGGAGTACGGTGTCCCTGAGACGCCGGAAGCGTTGTCGCAGCATCGGGCGATTCATTACTTTTCCGGTTCGGTAAGGCGCACTAATGAACTGCGTTTCACACGAGGCACTGAGCCCTTCTCTGTTCAGGTTGAGGGGGATGCAGCCGTTAACGAAACGGGACTCTACATCAGACTATGTCTTGAAGGTTTTGGGCTGGCGCAGCTTGCTGAGAATGTGATTTCGGAGAATCTGCAACAAGGCAAACTGGTCGAGGTTCTGGCGGACTGGCAGCCACTCTCCGTGCCGGTGACGATACTCTATCCGCATCAGCGTTTTCTGTCTCCCGCCGTGCGTGCTTTTGCTGACTGGGTCGCCGGACTTTTCAACGAAGGGGCAGGTGAGAAAAGGTCTTCCCGGTAAAAGACGGCTCCGGTAACAGGAAACCGCTTCAGAACGACAATTAATAGCATCCTCAGCAAAGAAACCGATCGTTTCCCCTGCTGTGTCAGCTATTCAACCCTGCTGCTGTAAGGGTTCCAGGTGAGCGTTTCGTCCGGCAGTCATTCCGGTGCAGGCACCTGCGACTGCGATTGCTGCGGTCATCAGTAATGGCACCGTCCAGCCTCCGGACAACTCCTGTACTTTGCCCAGCAACAGCGGACCCATCGCGGCCATCAGATAACCGACACTCTGCGCCATGCCTGACAACGCGGCAGCATCACCGGCGTTTTTAGTACGCAGCCCGATGAAGGTCAGACCCAGCATCATGCTGGCACCTGAGCCGAAGCCGAGAAGCGCAGCCCAAAGCAACGCCAGATTCGGCAAATACAGGATGCCGATAAATGACACCGCGGTTAACAGGCTGACGCCAGCAGCAGCTAATTTCTGATCGTTAAGACGACGCAGCGTGGCTGCCAGAATCAGGCCGGGAATGGCGGTGGTAAGCTGAAGGATGCCATGTACCTCACCAGCCAGAGCTGAGGAGAGTCCACTGTCCGTAAGAATGGCTGGCAGCCAGCCGACAGCAACATAAAACGGCATCGCATTCAGGCCCATAAACAAGGTGACCTGCCATGCCAGAGGCGAGCGCCAGACCGCGACGGTCGCCGCTTTTTTCTCACCCGCAGCTGGCAGCTGATGCTTCTTCTTTAACTGGGGCAACCATAAAAGCAACGCAAGCAGCGGTGCAATAACCAGCATGGCTAACGCGATGTTCCAGCCCCAGCTCTGCGTCAGAGGAATGACAATGGCAGAGCCAATTGCGCCAGCGGCGCCCATGATGATGGAATATGCCCCTGTTACGGAAGCCACGTTGCCAGAAAAGTCGCGTTTGATAAGACCAGGCAGCAGGACATTGCCGAGGGCAATCCCGATACCTATCAATATGGTTCCGCCATAAAGCGCCCAGACGCTACCTGTGGAGCGAAGCAGGATACCCGCTGAAATCACGGCCAGGGCACCAAAAAGGGTGCGTTCAAGACCGTACTTGTGTGAGATGGATGCGCTCAGCGGTGAAAAGGCGGCAAAGGCCAGTAAAGGCAGCGAGTTAAGCAACCCAACGGCAGTAATATTTAGCCCAAAATCATGGCGAATAGACTCTAAAACGGGTGCGATAGCGGTAAAAGGAACACGCAGGTTGATAGCTATAAAAAGGATGCCGGTCACAAGTATGATTGAAGACCACTTGTTCGTAGTGTGGGACATAAATTTTGCTTTCTCTGGTAAAAAGAAAGACTTTAAAGGACGCATGAGTTACAGAATATAGATAACCTGACAACATATAACTAAATCATGCCAGTTAATAAAAAACCGGTGACCTCACCGGATGAGTTTAATACCGATGCTTTCAGTCAGGCTGCTATCGCGCTGCATGTATCATCGTCAGGCGAGTATGCAGATCAGAGTCCGCATGCTCACCGTAAGGGACAACTTATTCTCTCTTTGCGCGGTGCAGTGAGCTGTAAGGTTCAGGATGCGCTGTGGCTTGTTCCACCAGGACATGCTGTCTGGGTTCCGGGAAAAATCCCCCACAGTTGCCGGGTCACGAAGAATGCAGACACCTGTTTTTTATTTATCGAGCCCGGCGCGGCAGAGATGCCGGAAACCTGCTGTACCCTTGCTATTACTCCTCTGGTCCGCGAGCTGGTTCTGTTTCTGGCAGAGCAGGAACATGCTTATTCGCCTGACAGTAAAACCGCGAGGCTGGCAACGGTGCTGCTGGAACATATACCGGATGTGCCGGTTAAAGCGCTCCACCTGCCTGTATCCGACCATCCTAAAATCCGGAATATGGCTGAGGCACTTTTTAATGATCCTGATGACCGGCGAACGCTAAAGCAGTGGGCTGCGCATCTGGCTACCAGCGAACGATCTCTGGCCAGGCTGATAAAAGGTGCGACAGGAATGAGCTTTGGTCGCTGGCGTCAGCAACTGCATTTAATGATTGCGCTGAGCCATCTGGCAGAAGGCCAATCCGTGCAGCACGTAGCCGGAACGCTGGGATATGATTCGGTCAGCGCGTTTATTACAATGTTCAGGAAAGCGCTGGGTAAATCGCCGACACAATATTTTTCGTCCCTAAACTAATGCAACCCAACACAAACCGGATTTTTACAAAGAACGCCAGCGTCCGCTTTTCGCAGTGAGTTCAGAATATTTACCATAACGTCTCATTACGCGTACCGCTCAGACGGCCTGAGCGCGTTTCTGACGTGTCCCCGTTAAAAACAGTAACAAACCACCCGAAAATGCACGCCAGAAACGCTACGTAAGAATCTATCCTATGACTGGATATGCACTCAACTGAATAACGCCTGGTTTCAGTCCATTTTATCGGGATCAGCCTTCTTTCTGGGTAATTTAGGGGGCTTCACTTGCTGATTACTTTGCGTGCGGCGCGTGAGCCAAGGATGGTCAGCTTTAGGTTTTACGTAGAATTTTGAGCGTAAATCAAAACGGGCATTATCCACACGTTCATGGACACTTTTTTCATCATCCAGTGGTATAGGCTCCGGGCCATCAACATATTTTTCCCATCCCAACGCTTTCCCATCATACAGAACCTTAATTTCACCGTTAAAGCTTTCGCATACCGTGACAACCGAATGCCGAAGTCGATATCCCCGGCCTTCACTGCGAATCTGAAACGCACTGCTTTTGTACTGGAAAGTGAGATTTTTGGAGAGAACGCGCTTCGCCTGGAGGCTGAAGATATAACCCAGTTCCTCTTCAGAATGGTGTACATCAAGATGGGCGTTATCAGCAATACGAGGCGGCGTAGCAAACCGGTTGTTATAGGCTTCAATAAAGGTCGGCAACCATGCGTTTGCTGTTTCAATATCACTGATACCCTGAAGCCGCATTTCTTTGACCAGCCTGTCCTGCAGTGTCTGATTGGCACGCTCTACCCGCCCTTTTGCCTGCGGGCTGTTGGCATGGATTGGCTCGATGCCCAGTGTCTTTATCGCACGTGTGAACTGAGTCAACTCTCCTTCCCGCTCCGGGTTATTTACTCTGAATATACTGTGTCTGTCAGAATAGAGAGCCAGTGGTACGCCATGATCATTAAGGTAACCCCGGAGGGTTTCCATGTAAGCCCGGGTTGTTTCTGCAGGAGCGAATCGTAGCGCCATCAGAGCGCTGGTAGCATCATCGATAAAGACTATCAGTGTGCATTTGGGGCCCCGACCTTCAAACCAGTCATGAGGCGAGCCATCAATCTGGATGAGTTCACCGTAGGATGGGCGCCGCATCCGGCGCTGATAAATTCGGGCAAACTTACGACGACGTTCGCGCCATATGCCCTCCTCTACCATCCACTTCCTGAGAGTTTCAATGGATAAACACAAGCCGTGTATCTCGCGCAATTTTTCGCACGCAAGCGTAGGTCCAAAATCAGCGTAGCGGCCTTTGAGGAGTGAAATTACTGTTGCTCTGAATTCGGTAGAAAAGGAATTATTGGGACGCTTTCCACGTCGGCGGGAAACTAGACCAGAAGGCCCTTCATTTCTATACCGTTGTACCAGACGTTTAACCTGCCGAATAGAAATGCCAATGCGTGCCGCAGCTTGTTCCTGAGTAATATGGCGATTAAGTGACTCCTGAATAATGTGAAGTCGGTCGAGTTCCTTATGACTCATCGTAACAGTCTCTTTGATCATGAAAAATCCCCCAGAGAATTGTCTGGGGACATTTTAGAATGGTTCAAAGGGGACATTACAGCTTGGTGTTAACATGGCCTTCTTCTCCTTGCCTTGCGGCATCTAAGAGGCTATCCTGATGTTGTCTAGGCATACAGGTGGCCTCGTGGGTTAATGAAAATTAACTACGGGGCTTTCTGCTTTCTGCCACACAACACGGTAACAAACCACCTTCACGTCATGAGGCAAAAAGCCTCAAGCGCCATCGCCATTATATCCCGTCGTCGATCATCTGCCCAGGAATAACAGTCTGAAAACTGTATAAATCCTCATCGTTTTTCCGCGTCATTCAGCCCCTGAAATACCCAGCGCCTCACGAATCTCAGCGGCTCTCTGTTCGCTTCCGGCGGTCACGCCGGCGTTATAGACAAGGCTGATCATCGCCTGCAACATTTCCCAGTCATCCCGCTCCAGCCGGGCATCAAGGCGGTACAGGATCTTCCCGCTTTCAGCATGCCGGAACACGGTTCCTGTCTCTTTTTTGTCGAACCTGCGGCTGATAATGCTCAATAGCCCTCCCGGTTATCCGTACCTTCTGACCACTCGCGGATCTGGTCTTCGAGCGCCTCAAGATGCCTGTCCATACTCTCAGCCAGCTGCTCGCTTTCGGTTTCCAGCCAGCCACTGAGTCCGTCCCACTCGCAGCACATCTCTTTCAGCTTTGCCGACATGGTACGGAGCTTGTTACGCTGGCTGCGGGCGACTTTCAGCTCCGTCTTGCAGGGGTTATTTCTCATTCTGCCCCCTGCTGATACCGCAACTTGTTCGGCACCTGCCAGCGCTCAGCAGTACGGACAGGTTCCGGCGTCTCCCGCACGATAAACGGGATTTCGTACATCACTGCATACAGCGGCTCGCCGCTGATGCGAAGCCAGTCAAGTTCCTTCAGCGACGAGAACCGCGACTGCCAGCGCCAGAACGGTCCGGCAAGCTCTGCCGCGTCAAACTCGTCACTCCACCGGGTGTACCAGGTGCAGACGGTTTCCGGTGACTGAAAATTCAGGTCGATTTTCGCCTGCTCCAGCAGGTTCTGGCGCAGTTTCCAGCGCTGTTCGTACTCACGAGACTGGCGGCGCATCTGACGCGTGGTCTTAATGCCGGACCTGTGCAGCCGTCGACCCGTGCGGGTGTGCATGACCTCAGGAAACAGTTCGGCCTGTACGTCAATTGTGAGCGGCAGCGGGCAGGCTTCGCCACTGGTGGCGATCATCGTGTTAAGCGCCTCCTCGACCTGTTTCAGGTTCGAATAACGGTTATTTGGCACCCAGTGCAGTCCAGGTATTTTATTGGCCACCGTGGCGTTGAGGCGTCCGCTGCCCGTGAGAAGACGCAGAAAGGTACGCACATACGGCATGGCGGGCAGTCGTGCGCCGCGTTCGCGGGCAGACTCAACATGGCTGATAGCCTGTATTGCAGCCTGACGGGCGGGCTTCAGGGAAACGAGCGCGTGTGAGGACGGGATCATGCTGTCACCTCCACATTCATCAGCTTCGCCACGGTGCGGGCAGTGCAGTTAAAGCGGCGCATACCTGCCAGCTGCGCGATCAGCTGATTTATCCGGTCAGGCTGGAGCGTGTCGCTCTGGTAAAGAGTACGCACCACATCACCGCCGGAAGAGAGCAGTACCAGAAGCCAGTACGGAGAGACTTCGCCGGGGCTGCACACGCACAGATGCCAGTCATCACTGCCGTCCGCGCTGAAGCGGCACTGGACGGGGAAGAAGCCGCCGAACTCGCTGCGGTATTCGGCGCAGACGCGCCATCCTTCTGGTGTCGACAGGAGGCCGGTCACGGCATCGCTGAGGGCGCGGCGCGCGTCCTCGCCCTGCTGACGGATAAACTCCAGGTCGGAGGCGGTCAGGGTATTGATTCGGTTCAGGTCATATTGCATGGTCATGTCTTTTCCCGCCGCCCGAAGGCGGCGGCCTCCGGTATTAAGCAGCGTGGTCAGTGGTATCAGCGTCGGATTCAGTGGCTTCTTCAGCCTCAGCGGCTGGCGCTGTGCGCACCATCCAGTCAGGCAGCCAGCCCTGAGCATTCAGATCCTGCTCGGCGGCCTTCGCCGCATCGCGGCGCTTGAGTTTCACAACTTCACCCGCACGGGCGCTGAGTCCGGCTTCTTCATAGGCTTTGCCAATCTGGGAAATCGTGAGTTTACCGAAGTAGCTCTCAGCATCCGGCTGCCACCATTTGCGCAGGTCAAAGTCCAGCGCCGCTTCCAGCCCGTCCAGTTCGCTTTTCTGCGTATGGTTATACATACGTTCCTGAATACCGTTGATACCGTGCGCTGCACAGAATCCCAGCAGGGTGTTCACCTGCTCTGCTGACCATGACAGCAGCCAGGTGAAATCGAGATGCCAGTTTTCGGGAAGCGTTGCCTGAAGCGCCTCTTTCTGTGCTTTGAGCGCCGTCAGCGCCTTCCCTTCCTCACCGGATGGAGCCAGTGATGCAAGGTGATACTGATTCGAGGACACGGAGGCTTTCAGCGGTTCATTGCGCTTGCCGTGGGTGCGGTCAAAGAGCGCAAGACACAGCGTCCACGTCAGGAGCGCCACCGATACATCAGGGCGACCCGCCAGTTCTGCCTGAACGGCGAGAGTGCGCTCCGCAGACATGGCCTTAACCAGCGTTGCCGGATAGGCGTCAGCGGGTATTTCAGGCGTGGTGTGTCTGATCACGTTGTTTTCACGTTCCTGACGCGCCTGTTCTTCTTCTGCCCGGTCTTCGTCGGTCAGCCTGCGGATACCAGGCTGAACCTGGAAATTGTCACCATCCCATGACACCCAGATACCGTGCGCGGCGCGAAATTCCGGCGTGGCTTCGCGATACTCCGCCTCGCAGTAAATGTCATCGATCTGCTGCTGAAGCTCGTATTCGTCATCGTAGTTTTCAGTAGCTTCCATTTGTTCTTCCAGCTCACTGACACGCTTCTGTTCTTCTTCCGTCAGGACAGCTTTCGGCATGGCAAAACGGTACAGTTCACCGTCCTCACCGCTGGCGCGCAGTTCCGTCATGCGGAACTCAGCCCAGCCCCAGCCCTGCTCCTGCTTAACGCGAGCGGCGAGCACGGTAAGCTTGCCAGCCAGCAGGGATCTCACCAGCGCCGCATCGGCAAAGGTACTGTCCCTGTCGCTGAACAGATCGGCGGTCAGCGTACCGCCAGCGGCGGTATAGGCTTCCTCGCCCACATACTCAAACATCGGGTGGCTGATGGCCATCTTGTCGTCAGTCACCATTTTGCGAAGTGTATGGGGCATTGGCATACTGCCGTTCCACTGTGCCTTCGCTTCTTCCCAGACCTGTAGCTGCCGTTCATGAGTGTCGGCAAGGGTCATCACTTCACAATGCTCAAGGGTGATTTCATCCCGCGCCAGCGCATCCAGCAGGGAGGGGGCAAGATTCGCCAGCTTCAGGCAGCGCTGAACGTGGCGCGGGTGATAACCCATCAGTGCACCGATCTGAGAAGCCGTTTTACCTTCCTGCTGAAGGGTACGAAAACCGATAATCTGCTCGGCGGGATGCATGTTTTTACGTCGACCGTTCTCGATCATCGAGGCCGCCACAGCCATCTCCACGGGCAGGACTTTCACCGGAACAAACGGCGTGTCTGCATCGAGAACACCGCGCATCACCAGAATGCCTGTGCCTCTGCGGCGACCTTCCCCGCCGACAATGCCGATCGTACCGTCCGGCAGTTCTGCACCGATCAGGTTTTGCAGGATGCCCATTGCCTGAATGCTGTCTGCCATCTCTTCCACTTCCTGATCGGTATGCGGAATGATGCGCGTGTTTAAGCCCGTGTGTGACAGGCGGGAGTACGGGAAGATTTGCACGGGCGTATCAGAGAGCAGCTGGACGAGCTTCTGTTCGGTAGACTGCGCGATTTTTTCCGCAGATTTTGTCTGACGGGTGGTCTTAGCTGGTTTTTTTGCCGTAGTATTGGTGGCGACCATGATTTTTACCTCTCAGTGATAGTTGTGGTTAGCCGTGGCCGGAGTGCGATCCGGTCACGGCACTCGGTTAACCGGAAATGCGTTTCGGGTGTGCTGCCAGTGCTCCAAAGGACGGATAGCCATCAAGAAGCTGCATCATGACTTTTGCCCCTTCCAGCATCGCTTTATCCGTTACGCTGCCGCTGTTTTCACAAACGTTGATCGTTGCCACGATCCCCGATTTCACATCTGAAAAACGCTCATACATGCGGTTGCTGAACAGGACTCGTTTGCCTCCTGCCATCACCTGCCAGTTGTTGCAGTCATTAAATCGGGTGTCCACGTTGTCAAACTCGACCACGTGGGTGTTGCTGGCCTGAATGCGCAGCAGCTTCACGATTTCGGTGCTCTGCCCGACCTTACGGGTCGCCGGACGGGTGTTAAGGTTCTGCATGTTTCCTCCTTCTCTGGGTTAAGGCCGGACATCCGGCCTCCGGTTAAAGCTGCACGTATTGCAGATTGCGTTTCAGTTCAAAAAGAAAATCCGGTTCAAACGACCAGGCGCGCCAGTTAAGCGTTCCGTTGGTGCGGATCTCCACCTGCACGTCGCCGTATCGGGAAACGTCGGACAAGGTGACGGTGACCCACGCCTTCAGCGAAGTGGCCTGAACCACCCACTCCCGTGCGACAGAAACAGGGTTTTGTTCTTCCCCCATCTTCCTGGAAGATTCCTGAGCGGCGGTTTTGACGTTGACGTTTCGTGTGTGCATCCTGGTTTTCTCCTGTGGTGATGGCTGGCCATCTCCCTGGTGAGTTCTCTCGCGGCAAAGGGCAAAAGGAGCAACGGCGAAGGGAGGAAGGAAAGGGGCGGAGACTAAAGTTTTTGCGGCACGCAAAAAGTTTTGGCGGAGTGCATTTCACCCCTTGGATGACGACCCGACGGTGCTACGACAAGCCCTCCGCGTGAGGACACACGGGGGATGGCTTCACCGGGGGAACAGGATGCACACACCCGACACGTCGGAACGGCGTGGCGCCATTAAAGCGACGGCATCAGCCGGCGCGGTGAAGGCGTTCCGGACGGCACGGCCGGAAAAGCCGCAGCCTTTGACCTTCGCCATCAGACCCTAGCGTCAGCCCGAAACCCGGAGGGGTTCGGCGGAGCCCGGCGGGTGCGTCAGCGGCCGCCCTGGCGGAGTGGGGCTCGACGACCGGGCAGCAGCGCTGGCCGGGAGCCGAAGGGGGCCAGAGGAGGGATTCTGGTGTTTTGAGGATTTGCTGATCGGGTTTCAAAGCCGGCGACCACGTTACGCAGGACCGTATCAGTGACAATTTGCCCTCACAATGGCTTTCATCTGCAACGCCCCGGGCTTACACCAGGGCGGGAGGAGGCAGCGCCGCAGGCGCTGGCCTTGCTGTCCATCAGCCCGAAGGGATAACAGGGTTTTCGATCGCGAACAGGCGGCGCATATGCCCAGCCCAGATTATTTACTTTCCGTCGCTTTGACCGCCCTGGAGGATATAGTGGCCTCATAGATAGACGGCACACTGGCGGGTTTCCGGATTGCATAGGATCAGGCTCTCCACGTTAGGCGCCAAATATCCGCCCCCTTCAGACAGCCGATAAAACTGCCAGAATTCCCTCTGATACTCAGGGAAGTAGCGCAAGGCGTAGGCGTCTCGGACACCATAAAGTCGCCGCAAAAAAATCAGGTAGGAATGTCATGCACTGAGCCCCCTCAAGACGAATGATATCTGATGTCACGGCCTGGTTCATAGCTCCCCCACGGTTAACGTATTTTCGGTTTAGGCATCGCCGTGACGACACAGAAGACCGGAGAAAAGCGGAGAACAAAGGAGCAACACCGCAAGCCGCAGCACAAAGCCTTCACGGCCTAAATGCTCCGTGAAGGGTGCGAACAGGTGAGCAGCTGTGTTTACTTTCAATATATGAATAAAAAAACAACATTGATACAGTGGTTATTCGGTTGTATATTTAAACATGCTGGATATTAAAACAGTTAACTACTCGTATAGGCGGGCTAATGGCTGAAGATTCAGAGTACTTTTCTAGTTTCATTGATATTGATAAGCGTCCTTCCTTCTCATCAAAACATGAGATCAGTCCTGAAAACTTCCAAAAACTAATAGGTGAATACAAATTCACTGAAGATGTAATTTGCCAAGTAAAAGCATTAAATGGCGTGTGCCATCAAAAACACAAAAGTGGTTGGTTAGGTGTAACCGCGGATGGTTTTGAAGTCCTGATTGGCGGACATTGTGCAAGAAAATACTTTAAGGCTGATAAATCCTTTACCAATGAAAGAAACCGGGTTCGCAAAGAGATCGACAGAAAGAAGGCTCTTCATAAACTAAAGGACTATCGTGATAAATCACTGATTATGAATGAAGAACTATCTTATCTGCGGGCTACAATCATTAATACAAGAGTAATTTTAGATCAGATACTTAAATCATTTCCAAATGCAGTTTTGTCATTCATCACTACTGCGCAGAAGACTCATAGCTGGGATATCAAAATTGATGTCCTGCAAAAATTTAATGATGACAATAACCCCATATGGGTTACCAGTTCATTGGGCAATTTAAAGTCGCTACCTTATATGTATGAGGTCATTAGTTTGATGACCCAGGCAAAATCGCTCGCAGAAAAATTCTCCGAGGCCTGCAGCCTGAATCCAGAAGATTTATCGACACCAAAACTGAAACGGATCATTGAGACCCTGAACGACAAAGATGATCTGATAAAATCAGCTACATCTTTAAGCCAAGAAGTCACGCGATTCATTG
The DNA here is from genome assembly GCF_053364895.1 of Enterobacter sp. WI-ESBL-E8. Classification (NCBI taxonomy): domain Bacteria; kingdom Pseudomonadati; phylum Pseudomonadota; class Gammaproteobacteria; order Enterobacterales; family Enterobacteriaceae; genus Enterobacter; species Enterobacter sp. WI-ESBL-E8. The sequence goes on along the minus strand of NZ_JBRWXJ010000002.1, from coordinate 107,104 downwards.
ATACCAAAAACTTAGAGCTACTTATCTTCGTATGCGACAACTACGAAGAGGAGTTCCTCGCAACCAGAGCAATTATGGCTATATCAGGAGCAAAAGTCTCAACTGATGGACATGTAAACCTGCGGTTACGTCGGATTAAGGACAAAACCACAAAACTCTTTGACGGAAAACTGATTAGAAAGAATCAGATAGTCGAGAAATTCCAGCGTAGCAAGGCATTCACTAGTTAGCTACTCCTTTCACCAATGACGGGTGCCATTCGGCATCCGTTATGATTTTAGCTGTGCCCACATCCGCTCATCACGAAACATTACATCGAGTGTACGGGCCGGATTTAGCCTATAGGTGCAACACCTGCAGTGCCACAATAACCAGTGTGCGTTCGTCTCCTGACAGTTCTTCAAGCTTCATACCGTTTCCTTCAGGCTAATGTTCATATTCATCCCCGCCCCTTTGGTTTTTTCTCGTCAAACGCCAGGAGAACCCCGAGGCCGATCAGCGAGGCGTAGAAGACCTGCATCGCAATTTTCACCGGCAGGGAGATATTATCAACCAGGACACCGGGAACCACGACGGCCACGCCTGCCAGTATCATTCCCCTGCCGGTCTTTTTGACCAGTTCCGGCCACTGAGTTTCAGGCACGTTCTGGGTGCGCAGAAAATTATGAATGCACTGCTCTGCCTTCTGTTTAATCACTGACATGTTTTATTCTCCGAATACCCGTCGCATATTTTTCTTTATCCTGGTCGCTTCACCGGTTACCGGTGCGGCAGGCTCTGCTGGTTTCTCCGGTACTGCAGCTTTACTCACGTCAGCCGTACCGGCCATCTGCTGGATCTGAACCTGCAGCTCGCTGACCGAGCCAGGCGGCACCGGCATACTGGCCAGCAGACGCGGCAGCTCCTGTGCGGTCGTGTGCAGGGCCAGACCGGTGATAATCAGGTTTCTGAGCTGATCTCCACGCAGACGGGATGACACCCCCGTCTGCACACGCTCAACCCGTTCACTGCTCCGGTCATCCTGAAGCGTCAGGGTGTAACGCCGGCGCTGGTATTCCGTCTCCGGTGACATGGCCAGAGCCGCCACGGTACCATCAGACTCATCAGGAAGTCCTGCGAGTGAAGACCAGGTGCCAGATACCAGCGCCATCACGGCGCAAAGCCGGTGTGATGCTGAATGACTTCACCGGCTCCGGCGTTTCGCAGCTGCAGCTGTTCGACGAACGTCCGCCACGTCCTCATAACGCTGAACTGATGAAGTTTCTCGATGGCATTAATCATTCAGGTCTGGGACAGGTATGGTTTTCCGGACGAGGGATTGCGTTTGCATGGCAAATGAAACGCGAGATGATCTCCCCTGCGTACACCACCCGCAGGAAAGTAAATCCCCATTGCGAGGATCAGTTAAACTTCGCTTTTCAGAATGAGTCAGTAGTGCTAGGCGCAGCCGAACGACAGGGCGAAGCCCGCGAGTGGGTGAAGAAGCACCAGGCAACAAAACGAACATAATCTCCTTACGCACTGTATATAGGAATTACATTCTCTGAATTTTGATTATGAAAGTAACAGCAGAATAGTGTGGGACCGTGGTCCCAGTTAACTCCGGAGTGTGGTGTCGACTATCCGGGCCGGGTTGCCGGGTGAAAGTTTTGACTCTCAGGACGGAAGTGGGACCGTGGTCCCAGTTAACTCCGGAGTGTGGTGTCAACATTCCAGGCCGGGTTGCCGGGTGAGTTTTGACTCTCAGGGCGGAAATGGGACCGTGGTCCCAGTTAACTCCGGAGTATGGTGCCAACAATCCGGGCAGGGTTGGCGGGTAAGTTTTGACTCTCAGGGCGGAAACGGGACCGTGGTCCCAGTTAACTCCGGAGTGTGGTGTCAACATTCCGGGCCGGGTTACTGGGTGAGATCTGGTACGCATGTAGTAAGTGGTTCCGTGGCGCCTGATAGGAAAAAGTAACCGGAACTGGATCTTGAGATTGTGATAGCAATCAGGCAGAGAGAAGTAAACAGACCTGTTTAACAAAACTGAGGCTATAGTGCAGTGAATCGCTGCTCCGGAATAAATGTGTTCCGAAGCAGCAAGATAATAGAAATATCAGAAATTTAAGATGAGCTTACTAGCATCACCAGGCAGGCTAACCATGTTGTAAGTCGCGAAGTATGCTTTCTATCTTCTCGATACACTCGGCAGGCAAGCGTGATTTGTCGAGATTAAAAATGACCCTATCGCCTTTGTAAAGAGCTGTAGCTCCAGGTACAAACTGATGACGGGTACTGAGATTAACTTTTTTACCGGATGGCTCTTTAAGTACATCTGTTAGTAAACCGATAACTTCCTCGGGTTCAAATATAACCCCCGCTGTCTTTTGCTCATGAAGCTGCTGTGTCTGTTGCAATAGTAAAGCTTCTTTTCCTGAGAATGCCTTGTACAGCGCCTCACCAGAGCGGGCAGAAAGTTCACCGGGATGAGTAAAGAGGGCAACCACGGATTTTGGTAACAGGGACGTGTTTATGCAACGCGTGATAATTTTACGGGAAATATTTTCGGCTTCTGCCAGGGCAGAGACATTGCCGCTAAATTCATTTTCCAGCCTTAGTGCATAGCGCTTGCCCCGTTCATAAGCACTGACTGGGCGGTAATCATTACCCAACCTAGATAACGACATCATCTGTTCGTCATCGAGATCGCCCACGAGAACGCGATAATCCGATGATGTCATTATGGCGGCTTTACGGCGACGACTGCCATCTGCAATCTCAATTACACCTTCTATCCGTCGTCCGAACGCAGGCGTCTGCTGACCACTCAGGAGAAAAGAGGGGATCAGATCATCAAGCGCGTCTTCGGTCAGTAGTTCCTGATCACGTTCATTACCTGACCAGACTCTTGATGCCGTTTCAACACTCTCGCCCGGGATGGCTTCTAGAACAAATTTCACTTCCCGGCCACAAACCGGAAGCAGAATGGTATTCCCGCGGGCCATAGCTCCCACCCGTGCAATTAATGAATCAACCATTGGTGCAGCGGGTGCCGCTGACGGTTCAGTTTCGGGGCGGATATCTTTTACGGTATGTTTTGGAATGACTGGTGCACGTTTCATTATCTGATCTCCCAGCGAGGTTTAATCAGACGATCAAAAATTTCATTACAGACAGGTTCCCAGATAGACAGCGCATTTCGCCAGGCTCCTGTAGATGAGCGCTGATCGATAGCCTGCTCAAACACCGTTCTCATACGGATCTGACCTTTACCGACTTCGTCGGTCTCGCGAACAACGTTTTTCAGTACCATGCTTCCCCAGGCATCGCGGATCTGTTCTTCCATCCAGGGTGACTGTGAGCCATTGTTATTGCTGTACTTGGTCAGAAGAATTCTGACGTCAGGTTCAAAACCCTGCAGGTCCACGTTTTTTAACAGATCGCGCAGCATGTCAAAAAACTGAAGGGCAGAGGTGTAATCAAATAACTCTGCTGGCGTTGGCACGATGAGTACATCAGCAGCACAAACGACATTGATGGTACCAATACCGAGGTTCGGTGCACTGTCGATAACAATAACATCATAATCATGAGCCACCGTTTCGATGGCCAGACGAAGCATCATATGAGGTTCTGTCGGCAGTTTCCCGTTGTCAAACCTTCCCATGAGCTCTGTCTCAATGCGATGCAGGGCCAGGCATGACGGAATGATGTCGAGACCCGGCCAGCAGGTGGGTTTGACGGCATAGGCTGCATCATCGCGCTCACCAAGATAAAATGGTAGCAGTGTGTCTTCGGCATGGATATGCAAATCAGGGACCCAGCCGTGGTACATGGAGGCTGTGCCCTGTGGATCGTTCCCTTCGACAAGCAGTACCCGCAGCCCTTTCAGCGCCAGATCCTGTGCCAGGTGGACAGATACCGATGTCTTATAGACACCCCCTTTATGTGCTGCCACCGCGATGACGGGCGGAACGCTGTCATCAGGACGGCGCAGACGGGTGCTAAATACATCCCGCATATGGTTAATTTGTTCAATGGTGTAGCCCACTCGCTGCTCCACACGTCCACGCATTTCCATATCAGGATGGGGAAGGCGTCCTGCTTTTTCTGCATCACGGATTGCCTGAGAAGAAACGCCAATCAGATCGGCGGCCTCACCCACACGCCAGCGACGGGTAATTTTCCTAGCTTCCGGGCTATCATCGTTAAACTGTGCAATCGCGATAGCTTTCGTCATTTCATGACCGGCAGTAATGCACTGGTCAAGCGTTTCCATCAGTCCCATTTTCTGTTCCTTGTTTTCAACTTTGCATTAATCTATTAAATCTTGATGAAAGGCGCAAAGCAACATTAAAATTGCAAACCATCTTAAAAATTGCAAAGCTGATCAAAATGTAGCCGTATTCAGTTTAGCATCCGCCTGAAGGTTGCCGCATGCTGCAGTCAATATCATCCGCTCGCCGCAGAAAGCGTGCGCACGCATGCGCATGCGTCGAGGAAGCGGAATTACTGCGTGCTAACAGGGTGTGGCTAACGCTCTGAAGCTAACGAAGATCCACCGGATGGATCTGAATGGTGAGGAATTGACTACAGTATGCAGATTATTGACTGCGGTATGAAGCAGAACAGGAATAGAGAAGGGTAATGAAATGTATTTTTCTGCATATCACAGTCAAGATTATTGCCTTTCAGGGTGTTGTATTACCGGGTTGTTGTACCAGGATTCATATTGTGTCACGTCAGTCGTCCATATGTACGAGATGCTGGCAGTTATTCCATATTTCGATCCAATAATTGATCCTTAAGGAGATCATGGTGAGATCAAAAAGAGATCCCCGGATCGTGCAGCGCCCCGCTACGCCTGAGCCCGGAGACTGTCTTCATTAACTGTGGTGTGTGGTATGTTGACTGTTGTGTGCAGGATCACCTATTGCGGTATGCAATTGTATTAACTGGGGTATGTATTTCCGTTGACTGTGATATGCGTATATACTTTCCTTTGTGGATAATCGCGGGTTAATAAAATGGCTATGGAAAATAATGAGTTACCCCTGAATCTTCAGGAGATCAACAAGACAACGGGCGAAGTTGTTAAGCTGGATGTCAACAGCGCCAGTACTGTTCAGCCTGTTGCACTCATGAGGCTTGGTCTGTTCGTTCCTACACTGAAATCGACCTCCAGGAGTAAGACGAACCGCAAAAACGTCACGGATGCGACTGAGGAGCTCGTACAGCTGTCCATTGCCCGGAGTGAAGGGTATACCGATGTCAGGATCACCGGATCGCGCCTCGATATGGATACGGACTTCAAAGTCTGGCTTGGGATCATCCGTTCAATGTATGATTTTGGCGTCAAGGATGACACGCTCAAGCTGTCTTTTGTTGAGTTCGTTAAAATGTGTGGCTTTGACTCCCGGCGCTCTAACAAGAAAATGCGCGACAGGATCAGCAACTCCCTATTCAAGCTGGCATCCGTAACCCTCAAGTTTCAGAGTGAAACGAAAGGGTGGACTACGCACCTAGTTCAGTCTGCCTATTACGACATCACTGCTGATGTCGTGGAGATCAGGGCAGAGCCCAAGCTATTTGAGCTTTATCAGATGGATAGACGGGTCTTGTTGCGTCTGAAGGCCATCGATGCCCTGCAGCGCAAGGAGTCCGCACAGGCACTCTATACCTACATCGAAAGCCTGCCGCAGAATCCGGCCCCAATCTCCATGAAGCGTATGCGAGACAGACTCAACCTGACATCTAACATCTACACGCAGAACCACACGGTGCGCAAAGCTATGGCGCAGTTGAAGGATATCGGCTATCTGGATTACACCGAATTCAAACGCGGCCGGGCCACCTACTTTAGCGTGCATTACCGTAATCCGAAACTCATCAGTAGCAAGGTCGTTGTTCCCCGTGAGCCGGAAGAGGAAGTACCTGAGCAGAACTATGACGAAGTGATTAAAGCCCTGAAGGCTGCAGGTATTGATCCTCAGAAACTGGCAAAAGCGCTCGGCAGCGTGAAACCGGAAAATGACTGAGGTATGCCGTTTTAGGGTTTGTTGACTGTGGTATGCGTTCTGCATACCACAGTCAATTTATACTGATTCATCATCCCATTTAGGTTTTGCCTGCCTTGACTGCGATATGCGGATACGCCTACCGGGATATTGATATTGACTGCGGTGTGTGGAAGAGCGGGCAGTCTGCTGAACATCTTCACTGCGATATGTTTCCCTTCATCACTCAGTCAATATTGTGCGTCAGGCCGGATGTCCTGAGCCCGGTAATTTCATAAAGGGTCTTAGCCCGTCGAGATCAAAGTATTCCGAGTCAGCGTCCGGGATTCACCGATCCGAACACCGGTGTTCCAGAAAGTGGAGAACATCATGTAATGGCGCAGATCCGGCATATAGAAGAGCAGAGCTTTCACTTCGGATGCGAGGAGGTACGCCAGAGGGGCACCGGTTAAGGTGGCCATCCTACTGAGTGCGACCGCGGTCGCAAAGTCGACCCCATGGGCTATCGGCAACAGTGATATGCGTTCTGGTGAAATGGGTTAATGCTAGGATGAACAGGCTCGGAACTAAAAGGTGAGTTGTAGAGGAAGAGAGAGGAGATGCGCTACGTGAATTCTGACCTGGTACCCCCCTGTAACCCTGTCAGTTTTCACGTAACGCAAAATTAATTTATTATCGATCAAGTGGGTTTCGTTACTACTGGCTGTAAATGCTATAAAAATACAGTTATCTGATTTTCAGCATTGCAACAGCATCAGCCCCTGCCATTGAAAATTGCACTCGATGCTGTGCCGCCACATCAAGGGCAAAAACCTTCGTGTAGACCTCCGTCGAACTGACTGACTTGTGTCCCATTAAGCTCTGCAGCACCTTCAGCGGAATACCGGCGTACAGCATGTGCATCGCGTAGCTGTGGCGGAACGTGTGCGGGGTCACCGGCACTGAGAACGTTACCCCGTCGGCGGCTGCCGCATCAACAGCTTCATTTATCCAGGTCCTGACCGTCCTGTCTGTGATTTCCCAGATGCGTGCCTTCTCGGTTCTGCCGGTGCGTTTATTACGGCGCTCCAGCGGAATTTTCAGGGTGGCCACCATCATCTCCAGCTGGCTGACATACTGCGGATCGGAAAGCGGAACCAGCCTGTGCGTCTGACTGCCGGCGGGTGCCCGGCCCGCCGTTCTGGCGGCCTTTTCAGTCCTTTGTTTGAGCGTGGCCAGCTGCACGAACGGGTAGGGCGGTGCCAGCGAAAAATCACTCCGGGTCAGGGCCAGTACTTCGTTAATACGGGCGCCGGTGTTCCACAGGGTGGCCAGCAGCATCTTACGGTGAAGATCGGGCACGTAGTGGAGCAGGGCGCTCACTTCCGGCGCCAGCAGGTATTTCGGCAGTTCGTCCTGAACGAGCGCCATCTGGCGCAGTGCCAGCGCGGCCGGATAATCGATGGCCACCGGCAGCTGAGCAGAGGAAAAGGCCCCGATCTGGCCTGGCATTGCTGGCATCATGTTATGTCACCATGGTCAGGTAAATACTTCGCGAGCAGATATTCCAGTTCGGTGCCGATTGTGGGCACAGATCGGTATCCTGTTCAGCCGTGGTGGTGACAAACGTCCCCGTATCAAACTGATACGAATTTTCCATTCCTGATGTTCCTGTGTTGCCGGAAAAATGTGCTGTGCTGTGCTGTGCTGTGCTGTGCTGTGCTGTGCTGCGCTACTGCCATACCGGATGCTTTGCACAGGTCATCACATCCCGGATAGACTGCGGTCCTGTCACCGGTGTGACCGCCCCGTTCTGCTGATCCACTTTCCAAGTTCGCACATAGCATTGGCTGCCGTCGGGAGTGAGCTGGCTGCGGACCTCGTAGAGCACGCCTTTTTCCGGTTTAAACCACGGTGTCATCACGGAGCAAATCTGATGATCTGTGGTGAAAATGGCCGGACGGAGCTGAATATAATGGCCGGCCGGCAGGGTGACCTCCATGTAATCCAGGGGCGCGTTATCTTCTGGCACGTCAGCCTTTTTGTAACCCCGGTCTGACGCCTTTGATGGGTTCCGTTCCGGATGGTCAGGATCGCGGAGACTGCCCAGGAAAAAGGCCTGCTCACAGCTGTCGACGCGATACACCGTCGTGCTGTCGGTAAATCCACGCACCCTGAGTTTTGCGGTGTTTTCACCTGCAGATGGCTCCTGATAAAGATGAGCAGGTTGCGGTTTCGGCAGACAGCCGCTTAGCAGTACGGCGACGACAACCATCCCGGTACGTTTAATCATAATCTTTTTCCTTACGTTAAATTATACTTCCAGCGAAATACCCCACGCTGAATGACTCCCGCCGCACAGCTTACCGGTCTGACCGTTTTTCTTTACTGAGAAATCCCGCCGTCCGTGTCTGTGTTGCTTCGGTCAAGAATACAGTCAGGAGGTTATGGGTATATCAATGAAAGCTGAAAGGCCGCCGCTTTGTCAGCAATGAAGTGATCACCGGTCTCATTCCCGTAATCGTCCCAGTCCTCAACATTATCTTGGTCAGTACGCACACGCCAGACGTTCTGCGAGGAACGCCAGATGGTAATCACCTTCCCGCTATATGAAATCAATTCGCGGTATTGTGGCGAATGCTCCTTGAACCACATTTTCGGATTTGAACCTGGTTTACTGGTCAGATACTCATACACATAACAACGTTCCAAAAATGTTCTGCGGGACGTCACAGACCTCGCATGACTGTCATGCCCATATTTTCGTTATAGTCATAATAAATTTCCTTATTATTTGATGGCTATTAGTTCTATTTATTTATCACTCATGAGACATTCCATTGCCCGCATGAAGTGAATAGCCAGATAACAGTCACCATCCGCAATTACCGGGCACAGCGTTCCTACACTTACGAAAAATCCATAGTAGAAAAGTTTCCGGAAGCGATGATGAACAGATTAACAGGATTTACTCGTCAGGTCGGTCTGATGCGGGGAGGATGAAAGTTATCTAACCAATTAAAGTGTAGCACATTTTTAATTTTCGTTTCACAAATCTGCGCAGAAAATCGCCGTGATCCGGAACTTGGGGTTTTCGGATCCAGGAAGAAAAATAAATGGATTAATGCCATATCAGCATTAATTAAAGATAATTGTTGCGATATTTTTATTATTGTGTTGTTTGTATGAAATTGACACTATTATTGCTATAAAAGGATAAATGCCTCTGTCAGTTGATCAGCGACGAAGCGACACTCAAAATTTCACCCTGACCGCACATCCTGACCTTCGATTTCATGTCCGGTCATTAAAGTCAGCTTAGTGCCAAGAGCGGAAGTTGCCTGCTCGTTGTACTTCGTATTTTCAGGATAGAAAACATGAACATATCACCATGATAATCATGGCAACATTTGGTACTATTTCCTTACTTTTACAAGGGAAGAGGATTTTTAAATGGTCCTGGGACTAGCAATAGCGGTAGGTGTTCTTGCTGTTTTATTCGTGGTTATGATTGCGATACATATTTTATTGAAGAAAAAGCATGCAATCGATCTTTTACGTTATAGCAAGATTGTTGATCTTGAAGAAGAAGCACGAAAAATGAAAAAGACTATGGATGATGAAGAAAAGTCCAGTCGCAATGCTATTGATAAAGAAGTGAAAGATAAGCGTACTGAAATAGATAGTGAAGTGAATGAAAAACGCCAGGCGATAGATAAAGAGGTTAAAGATAAAGATGCAGATATACAGAGGCGTGAAAAAATAGCGAGAGAGCTCATTGCGTCTCAGGAGCAAGAGCTAACCGACTTAAAAAAATCTTATAATGAAAAGCGCCAACTCTTGTTGGAACTCTCTGCAAAATTAGCAGAAGTAAGTGATTCTGTTGATATGATTGATTATGGTATATATAAACCGCGTTTCGACTATCATGATTCCAAAGCTTTCCAGGAAGCCATTAGTTACAATAAAGAAAGGCAGAAAAGTCTAATTCGACAAGATGCTGCTTGTGACTTTAATACTAGTTGGGAGGTGAATGGTAGTAAGTCGGAAGGTAAAAAAATGATCAAGCGCTATGTGAAATTGCTCGTAAGAGCATTCAATAGCGAGTGTGATGCTGCGATAGGAAAAATTAAGGTAGGCAATGTTGAGCAACTTAAAAAACGCATTGAAAGCGCTTTTGATGCACTCAATAAATTTGGGCAATCAATGAATATAAGTATCACTTATGATTATCTGAATTTGCGGCTGGAAGAGTTACTGCTTTGCCACGAAAAAGAACTTAAAATTCAGGATGAGAAAGAAATCCTTAGAGAAGAACGTGAATTGCAACGAGAGGAAGAGAAAGCACAGCGTGAATACGAGAAAGCTATTCGCGATGAACAAAAGGCAGAGAAAGACTTCCAGAAGGCAATGGAAAGAGCCAGAAAAGAGCTTGAAAAGGCAAATGCTGAAGAAAAATCCCGTATTGAAGCCAAAATTGCTGATCTCGAACTCCAGGTAGAAGAGGCAAGAGCTTTGTCTGAGCGCGCAAAATCTCAGGCGCAGTTAACTCGAAGCGGTCATGTCTATGTGATTTCTAATATTGGAGCGTTTGGAGAGAATGTCTATAAAATTGGTTTAACCAGACGACTTGAACCTGAAGATCGTGTTAATGAACTGGGTTCTGCATCAGTGCCTTTTAAATTTGATATTCACGCCTTGATTTACTCAGATGATGCTCCAGCACTTGAAACTAGCTTGCACAATGAATTTTCCGCACACCGGATAAACATGGTAAATAATCGCAAGGAATTCTTTAAAATTAATTTATCAGATATTGAAAACAAGGTTAAATCACTTGGTTTTGATGCGTCATTTACGGAGTATGCACTTGCTCCTGAATATCGTAGTACGCTCTCTATTTTGAATTCAAAAGACAAAGAAAAATCAATTGCAGATGCAGTAGAGCATAAAGTTGAAGAGTTGTTCCCCGAAATGGCTTAAAGGAGTTTTAATTTCATATTAAAGGCTAGACAAACTCGTCGAAGTGAGTTTGTCTAGGTAGTTTAGTTTATGCAATTATAGCATTTCTATAATAATTAAGATTAAACATGAATTTTTCAGGCTATTATCGATAAAGCTGCTGCACCACGCTCACGTGATTGCTTCTTTTGAATGTAAGCATCCAGCTTAACCAAATCATTCGCTTATCAAGAATTTCTAGAGAACGGTTCAGGTAGGATATAAGGCTAATGTCCGCTCCTCGCTCAAAGCTACCTGTCATGCCTGCTTAAAAAACAGGCTTAACGTAGGTTGTTTTCCGTTTTCCAAGCGGCCCCCTATATACCCGCCAGGAGGAGAACCCGGCAGAATAAAGAAAAACACCGCCGAAAGGCGGTGTTTTTGTATTAGCGAACCAAATGTAAGAAGTGAAGATGCTTTTCATACTGGTCGAGAATATCGTTGATAATCTGTTCCTGATTCCAGCCCATCACATCGTAATCCTGACCGCCTTCTTTCAGGTAGATTTCAGCCCGATAGTATTTATGCTGTTCTGCCTGCTGCTCCTCATTATCCAGCCCGGAGATCGCAAAGGTAGGAGCAACATAACCACGGAGTCTGACTTCGTAGATGAAGTTAAGCTCATTGCCTAAATCCACTTCGAAGCGAATACGGTCTTCGCCACTGTTGTTGATATGGCTTACGGTGCTCTGTTTGTTCAACTCATCCTGAACCATTGTCATGGCAGGCTGAATGACATCATCCATAAAACGTTTAACCAACGAACGTTTTGGCAGATGGGCGATATTGCGCAGTCTGCGCTGCCACGGAATAGGATTACGCGCAGCGGTAGGTGCAATGGTGGTCATATTCTGGCTGTCGCGCTTGGTGATGTCCCGTCGCAATGCTTTCAGCAATCCGTATATCGATATCAACAAAATCACCGAGAACGGCAGGGCGCTGGCAATGGTCACCGTCTGCAAGGCGCTAAGGCCGCCCGCAAGCAGCAACGCAATGGCGACCAGCCCCATCAGTGCAGCCCAGAAAATACGCTGCCAGACGGGCGTATTGCTGGAGCCCCCGGAGGCCAGGGTATCCACCACCATCGCTCCGGAATCTGCCGAGGTGACAAAAAATACGATGACCATCGCCATGGCGATGAACGACAGAATGCTTGAGAACGGGAAGTGCTCAAGGAAATTAAACAGCGCCAGGGCCACATCCTGCTGGACGGTATTGGCGAGGTCCGTCGCCCCTTTCTGCATGATCAGATAAATCGCGCTGTTTCCGAAGACGGTCATCCATAACAGGGTGAAACCCGCCGGGACGAAGAGCACGCCGGTCACAAATTCGCGGATGGTTCTGCCGCGCGAGACGCGGGCGATAAACATGCCGACAAACGGTGACCAGGAGAGCCACCATCCCCAGTACAGCAGCGTCCAGCCACCTAACCAGTTGCTCGATTTAGGCTCGTAGGCATACAAATTAAAGGTTTTACTGACCATTTCGGACAGATAACCGCCAGTGTTCTCAACGAACGATTTCAACAGCAGAACCGTAGGTCCCAGCAACATCACCATCACCAGCAGCAGCAGCGCCAGGCTCAGGTTGATCTCGGACAGAATACGAATGCCCTTATCCAGTCCCGACACCACCGAAATCGTTGCCAGGCCAGTGATGACCACGATCAGGATCACCTGCACCGTTTCATTAATTGGCACGCCGAAGAGATGATTAAGCCCGGCGTTAACCTGCAGCACGCCATAACCGAGGGAGGTGGCCACGCCAAGCACGGTGCCGATAACTGCAAAGATATCGACCGCATGGCCAATCGGTCCGTAAATACGATCCCCGATAATCGGATACAGCGCCGAACGCAGGGTCAGTGGCAAGCCGTGACGATAGCTAAAGAAGGCCAGTATCAACGCCACTATCGCGTAAATCGCCCATGCATGGAGTCCCCAGTGGAAGAAGGTCAGGCGCATGGCCTGCTTGGCGGCTTCGACCGTTTCCGGGGTACCAACCGGCGGAGAGAGGTAATGCATCACCGGTTCTGCCACCCCGAAGAACATTAGGCCGATCCCCATCCCGGCGGAAAACAGCATCGCGAACCAGGAATGATAGCTGAAATCAGGTTGGGCGTGGTCGGGCCCAAGTTTAATATCGCCGTAGCGCGACAGCCCGAGGAACGTCACGCTCAGGAGGATCAGCGCTACGGCCAGAATGTAAAACCAGCTGGCGTTGGTGAAGATTTGATTCTGCAGAAGTTTGAAGTTTTTATCGGCCAGATCGGGGAAAGCCGCGGCAAAGGCGACAAGGAGAAATATTAACAACGCCGAGGTGAAAAACACCGGCTTGTTAATATGGTTTTCAGACTTTTTTATTGGGGTTTCATTCTCACTCATAAGCTCATTTATTCCATTGTGTGTTCACTTCGCCCTGGATGGATGAATTTTGTCACAGCCCGATCCTAACAAAAGAAAAGGAGTGATGCCTAATGACCTTAAGAATAAGCTGAATCGCTTCTACGATACCTATAATGATAATCGCTGTTCAGGCTTGTGCCAGGATTTGCTCCGCCGCCGCCAGATCCGCCAGCGTATCAATGTCGTGCACTACCCCGACATCGCAGAGCGACAGCTCCAGAACCTCCCCCTGACGGCGTGCGCGGGGCTTTGTTGAATAAATCGGATTTAGATAAAAGCGCTCCTCGTCGCTGACTTCCTCAGGCAATCCGTACACTTTCTGGCATGCCTGCACACGTCATTTTGTTTAAGGCACGGATCATGGCCATAGCCTCTCCAACCTGCGCATCATAATCCCGAAACGTAAGATGCCCGCCAAACAGCTGTTTGACACGGTACATTGCCGTTTCTGCCACCGAATGTCGGTTGTAAGCCGTGTGCCATTTCCAGTACGCATTACTTCCCGTCAGCCGTTGCCGGGTAACGGCCTGATTTCTGTCGGCATATTCAGCCGGCCAGTAACCTGCGCGGGTTAACTCCGGGATCAGTATCAGCGCCATTGCGTGAATTTAATACCACCCGGCAAACCATTCTCAGGGAAAAGGCAGGGCAATAATGATCCTGAGTTCACAGCTGGACGGTCTGCTATAAAGTGAGGTGCAGACATTGTCACAGACTTCCGCTCCTCGCTCCCTCCTGCCTTTTGCCCTGAACTCATTCCTGCCGTATCTCCATTGACTGTCCATATGATTACTCAGTTCAAATCCGACTTCGGGAGTTTTCGGATCTCCGGTGAAAAGAGAAGAAAACATATAGGTCATGCATATCCACATGCCTTACATCCGCATAGGTATGGCATACGCATATCCTCACCATCTACATATGTCATAGCTATGCACATACTCAACAGCTGCCTATACTTAACATGTGCGCACACCCATGCATGAACTTCATATCGGAAATGTCATGCATATCCAAAATATTCGGGAGTTAAGTATGAGAACCGTATCGATATTTAAAAACGGCAACAACCGCGCCATCCGTCTGCCCCGCGATCTGGATTTTGAGGGAGTGAGCGAGCTGGAGATCGTCCGGGAAGGGAACTGCATCATCCTTCGTCCCGTCCGGCCGAGCTGGAGCTCATTCGCCATGATGGGCAGGGCCGATCCGGAGTTTATGGCGGAGCGCGGGGACGTTGTCAGCGACAAAGGAAGGAGTGAACAGTGAACAGGACGTATATGCTTGATACTCGTTTCTGCGCGTTCATCCTGCGCGAGCAGCCGGAAGCCGTGCTCGCGCGACTGGAGCAGGCGGTGCTGCGCGGCCACCGTATCGTGATCTCTGCCGTCACCTGGGCCGAACTGTCACAGGCGGCACGAGCGTCCGGTCCCGCCACGCAGGCACTGGCCGACGCGTTCTGCGCCAGTCTCGATGCCGTGCTGGCCTGGGACCGGGCTGCTGTGGAGGCCACCACTGAAGTGAAAGCGTCCCTGGCTGCAGCCGGAACGCCCATCGGTCCGAACGACACGGCGATCGCCGGGCACGCCATTGCCGCCGGTGCCGTACTGGTGACGAGGAACGGGGGGGAGTTTGAGCGGGTGCCGGGACTCACGCTGGAAGACTGGGCCCGCTAGCTGCAGTCTGATGCAAAAAGCTTGCGTAATGCCAGACGTGAGCTTTTCTTGCCCTGTATCAGCGATACCATCGGGAGTGGTGATACAGATAGTCCCCCTGAGACATAAAAAAACATCTGAGAGGGAGGTTTTTAGATAACGCTGCTCTTGTCTATTACAACCTGATCATTACGTTTTCTCATCAAATGGATCAGCGCTGAAAAAATACTGACAAGTGCACCTGTCGCTCGCTCACTCATTTTTCTATCAGAAAACTAATCAGTAAGAAGAGTACAGCACAGTATCATGAACTTCGGAAGTTATGGCGTTCATGTACAACCTATGTCATTTTAAAACATGAGTTTTTTATTATCATGAAATGGTTGCGGTAAGAATATTGCCGATGAAGCAGTCACGCCGGGCTGATCATAATGATAAAAAACTCCTTCCGAATCAGGCACTTTCAGACCAGCCCCGTACATTTACAAAAGTAAAGACAGAGTGAATTGCCAAATCATGATGCTGATGATAAAAAGGCGTGCCCTCTGTCTTAAGATAGATTTTATACGTTATTAACTGATTAGAGCAGCCAGTCATAATCTAAGCAGGGTTATCTGACTGTATAAAAAAATAAAATATGATAACAGCTACTTTCCTTTCAGCAATTTATCGGCAACGGTGTCCGTGCTGCCGTCAGATTCTCTACTGATGAATAAAGATATGCGTGACAGAAAAGAAGAAAAAAGATTACATTCACTCTACACCATGGGCATCCTCGACAGTAACACTGAGGAGCGTTTTGACAGGCTGACAAGGATCGCCTCAAAACTTTTCCAGGTTCCTGTTGCGCTGATTTCATTGGTTGATCGAGATCGCCAGTGGTTCAAATCAGCCTGTGGTCTGGATATCAGATCCACGCCGAGAACTGATTCTTTTTGTGCTGTTGCGGTTGAAAACGGGCGTCCGCTTGTTGTCAACGATACGCTCAGTGAGCCAGCATTTTCTCATAATCGTCTGGTGCTTAATGAACCCAATATCCGCTTTTACGCAGGCTATCCCGTACACCTGCCGGACGGCGAAATTGCCGGAACAATCTGTATCCTTGATACTAAACCCCGTGAATTTACAGCTGATGAGTTTTCCTTACTGCAGGATCTTGCTTTTATTGTTGAAGACGAATTCCGGATAATCAACCAGGCAACGACTGATGCCTTGACCGGGCTCTGTAACAGACGTTCTTTCACACTGATAGCGGACGAAATACAGCGAAAATCGCTCAGGAATAACAATACATTTTGCCTGATCATCATAGACCTTAATGATTTCAAGCTAATCAACGACACCTACGGGCATGCGGAAGGCAACAGAGCCCTGAAGGATTTTTCTGAAATACTGCAGAACACAGTAAGTGAAAATGGTTTCATTGCAAGGATGGGGGGGGATGAGTTTGCCGTGCTCATCCCGGAAGCATCGGAAACGGAAGGTGAGACGTTTATAACGCAGATGAACGAATCCGTAAAAAAATATAATTTAAAGCATACAGACTACAGACTTGATTTCTCTGGCGGAGTGGCTGTCTTTGATAAAGACAAACTAAACTCTGTTTCACTTATGATGAAACAGGCCGACAGAGAGATGTATCGTAAAAAAAAATCATCAATATGATGCTGTCAGGAGTTGACGGTCGAGTCATACAGCGTTATCGTTAGCCCGAATAGCCTGTAAAACAGTAAAAATGAAGTATTATAAAATTTTCCCGCCCCGTGCGGGCTTTTTTTTGAGGAAGGAATGCTGCGGCTGAAGATTTTTCAGTATTTCCTTCTGCCTGCCTTGAGTGAACGTCAAGGGTTTAAAAAAATGGAGCTGAAAACCTTCGCACGGCGCCATATACAACCATCTGTCATATTGATTTAATGTAAATCAGTATAACTTAGACGAAATTACACCATCTGTATTAAGCAGCAGGGACTCTTTTACCTTCGTTGCCGCGCCTGCCATTAAATAAATAAACTTTTAGCGAAGCTAAATATGGTGTGTTTCTTTGTGCTAAGCTATATTCGATACATTATACAGCCTTCAGGAGGTCATTATGGGTTCTGTCAACAGGTTCGGACAGAAAACTGGTCGTGAAACCAGAAACTGGTCCAGACGGGAAAAACCGGAAAGTATAGAACTGAATGGGTTATGGTGTCAGATCAGACCATTAAGGACAGATGATGCAGAAACTCTTTTTCATGAATGGTATAGTATTGATGATGACAGGGACTGGACCTACCTCAGTCACAATAAACCACAATCTATACTACAATGCATCGACTATTTTAAAAAACTAAGTGAATGCAGCCATTCTATTCATCTTGCAGTGACAGATAAAAATGACAACCTCGTCAAGGGGATATTCTCTGTAGATAATATTGACTGTGATAATGGTGTTTTTGAACTTGCTGATGTCAACTGGACTCCGCAAATGAAAAGAACAAGAGTAAGCACTGAAAGTATCTACCTTGTTCTGTCTCTCTTTTTTAATAAACTTGGCTACAGACGATGCGAATGGAGAACAAACATTTATAATGAGGATGCCATCAAATCAGCGAACAGGCTGGGTTTTACTCATGAAGGTATATTGAGAGACAAAAAAATCACAAAAGGTTATTCCGAAGATATTTCCGTTTTTTCTGTAACTTCCGGTGACTGGCCCGGGATAAATGATGCATTGATAGCCTGGCTCAGGAAGGAAAATTTTGATGAGCGCGGGAGACAGATAAGACACCTCAGTGATTTTTATCTCCCCTGATCTTCTGACTGCCAGGAGCATCTGGCAGCAGAGACAAAATTCTGTTCAAATTATTTTGTATTATGTCGGCATATAAGTTCTGTCGCTTCTGCAAGTGTCAGCGCCCGGGAATAATACCACCCCTGAGCACTACTCTGTGGCCAGAACTTCTTCAGATAATTCACCTGCTCCTGCGTTTCCACCCCTTCAAACACAATTTTATCAGAAATATTCCGGAACATTTCATATAAACCGGGAAGCAGATTGTAACTCAGCGATTCTGTGCCGATAGCATCCGTCAGTGATTTGTCTATTTTAATTTCATCAACATCGAGTGCTGTAAAAATATTCAGGTTAGAATATCCTGTACCAAAATCATCTATAGCAAACCTGACTCCATACTTTTTATAATTTTCAATATGTACTTTCATATCCTCAAAATCACCACCCTGACGCTCGGTAATTTCAAGAAGGATTGTTCCGGATGGTATGTTGTATTCAGAAATTAGTGCAATAAGTGTGTCCCTGAACTTTCCGGAATCAAGATCGCTGGCATTAATGTTCACGCTCAGAAATATCTTTTCCTGCATGGCCGTATGGATGAACTCCCGGATGGCATGGTTAATAACATATAATGTCACGTCTTCCTGCAATCCTTGCTTTTCAGAAAGGGGGATAAAAACATCAGGGCCAATATTTCCGAGTCTTTCATCCTTCCATCTGAGCAGGGCCTCAAATCCGCAGAGATTTTCGCCGTTAATTCTGTAAACAGGCTGATATACAAGAGATAATCCATTATTTCTTAATGCTTTTACGAATCTTAAGGAAAGGGAGCTGTTGAGCTCTGTACGGTTCATAATGATAATATAAATCATTAACCCGGATATTACTGACGCTGCGGCCATCAGCATCTGTATACTCCAGTGTCCAGAAAGCACCCCCGTAAAGTATCCCCCCCCGGCTACACAGAGATCATACTGAAGGCTGCATGCTCTGAACACTCTGAATTTCGGAGGAACGTCATCATGCTGATCCAGAAAAGCAGCATCAGGTCCAATTTTGAAGTAGTGCCCGTCATGCTTGCGATTACCGACAACTGCGCTGAAATTTACTGTATGTGTATCAGTTTCAAATCGTCTGAACACAAAAGGGGAGACAATAACCATTACATCTTCTGAGAGATAAGCATCGGCAGAGATATCGTCCTGAAGTTTAACACCAAAGAGCCACAGCCCTCCCCGTGAAGACCATTTTTTATCGAATCGCTCCAGGGATAACGGTGTGGACAGGCTTCCCCACAGTGCGCTACAGATTAATCCGTTTTTTGTGGTATAGCCTGCGTCCTTAATCAGCGGGTAGGGCCAGACAACCACCCGCAGATGACGAAGATTTTCATGAGAGCAGGGCCATCGGCCGTTCTCCGGCCCGGTCTTTGCTGCAATCCTTACAGACTCGAGCTGAATCAGGAGAGATTCCGCGCGAACGAGAACATCAGAAGTGTAGTCTTTTATTTTATCCCGGAAAATGAGGTAAGCTACGCCCTCGGATGCCATAAAAAAGAGTAAACCAGATAAAAATAATGAGAAAATGAGAATGGAAAGGTTATGCTTCCATTTTACTGGTCTGATCCATCCTTTTATCTTACGCCTGGCCATGCAACTCCCCCTGGAACCTTTATCACGGAAACCAGTATATCGTTTCCCGCCAGCGACGCTTACCTGCTGGCTGACACTAATCATATGATATCGGCATTCTTTATCATTTCTTTACTCTACAGCACCAAGGTATGAAACTCTGTGACAGAGTATGGAGAGATACCGTAGCGGCAGATAAATTCTTCAGACACCTAAAAATCATATCTTATGATACAGAGGTATGATGTTCTTATTAATTAGGATAAAGTTATTATGCTCATCATATTAAATAAAAAAGAATGCAGACTGGATAACACAGCCTGCATTCTCGTCGTGTACCGTGAGAGACTGATTTTCAGGGCAGCAATATATCCTGCCTGATTGTTATAATCAGTTGGTTAGTTTCAGCCAGTGACGCCAGTTTTGGCAACGGCAGATCTCTTATGGTCGCCAGCAGTTCACAGTTAACTCCGGCAAGCACTGAAGCCTCCTGAGTGCAGGAAATACGCTGAAGGAGAAGAAGATATGACAGATTAAGATAATGAATATCTGTAAGGCAGGCAGAAACTGAATACATTCATACAACCTTTAAAAATGGCTGCATGGTTCCTTCCATATGCAACGCAGACTATGATACATGGTGAAAACACTGAATGCTTTATCATAATAAAAATTTCATGAATAATATACCGGCCACCTGATAAATTACATATTTGCACAAAACTTTACACTAAGTCGGGTAGTGTAATTGTCTGACGAGCTTCTTCAACTCCGTATCAGTAATCATCCTTTCTGAAGCAGTGATGATTGTGGAAACATTTTTATCTTCCTTTTCAAGGAAATGCATGTTCACGTCCAACACCTGTACATTTCCCTTACCATCCTGATACAGAAACACACTTTCATACTTCGGCATCGTAAAAATAAAAGGACTTTCATTATTGCAAACGACTATCACTTGCATTTGCCCCCCTCAATTTAATTTGACCCTCGCATTATAAGTGTAGAGTGCTAATGAATAAATATCAAATATATAGAAGGCATTTATAAATAATAATTGCGAGCTTAATAAGCTAACCAGTAGTGGGTACCATTCCAGTAATCGGTAGAACAGTAAGATATATCTGATATTTATTTTCCGCTCAGTTATGAGCCCCTGACAAGGGTATGCGAAGACGTGATCCGAACCCACCCTGGCAGGGCTGATTCTCTGGTGGGGGGCTTGAACAGACAAAGACCTATGCCATTCTGAAAGAATGGTCTCAGCTGGCTGTTGTTGACGATAATTTGCTTGAATTTGCTTGTTCTTAACGAAGCCGGCAGGATATATCTGCTGCAACTCATTTCCTGAAAATATCATTCAGGACTGTATCAGACCAGACGTCATTACAAATGAATCTACCATCACCACTTCAGTGGTGCACCAGCCAGACTATATGAAGCCCTTCCAAAGATGTACAGAAGAACGGCTGGCACCTGTTCGGGATGACAGTCACCCCTTAGTACCGTCGACTTTTCTGACACAAGCCTTGATAAAGTTCCACCACTGATCGCAGAATTAGTGTTGCCCTTTTAAGTAGCTGAAAGGCCAGCTCTTATACTACCTTTCTCTCCGGGGGAGATATCTATGGGGTTTACCTGTCACCCGGACATTTTTATTATACAGGGCATCAGGTCGCGCACTGATACTGTAGCCTGAGGCAGGCTCATGGTGATCAAGTGAAACCGTGGACAGTGTCACCACGATGGCACAGGAAAGCCGCATATCTGCCGGCGAATTACATGTGTGCCGATCACCCATCGCTTTCATCATCGAGGTTGCTGAACCGCCGGTGCAGGAAGTCAGGCACCTCAGTTCCTGGCGCCTGCGCGACGGTTTCATCGCTCTGGTTCCTGAACGCTCTCACGGGAGATTCGTGCACCACCCCATCAAGGATCTACTGTGGCGAAGGTCATTATTTGCTGTCATAACGCCAGCAGCGTTCCTCAGGAGGCTCACGCAGATAAGAGTGATATATCCGTTCTGCGTTGCGGCCGCGTCAATCGGATCGACATTGGGAGGTATTTACGTTCCGCCTGCGGTGCCCTGTAAAAGGAAAAATGCTGACTGACAGGTTCTTTTTTCTGACTTATACTAGTGTAAAGGTGATGGCGTTCCACCTTTCCCAACCGCCCCGCCCGGGGCTGATGACGCCTGATATAACTCTTGAATTTCAGGAGGTATGTCAGGCCGTCCGTAAAACCTTCTGGCCTGTATACTTCCCTTAACGGGGATACATCTTTGATTAATGTTTTTGGTCATCTCAATCCGGACAGTGATGCCATCTGTACCGCCGCTGTCACCGCTGACTGGCTTTCCCGACAGGGCCGCCCTTCCCGTGCGTGGAGGACCGGTGAAGCGAACCCAGAAACCCGCTATATTTTTGAAACAGCCGGTCTCACCCTGCCACCTCTCCTCGATTTCCCCCTGAAAGGGGAACGAGTATGGCTGGTCGATTTTACCGAACCGGCGCAGGGGCCTGCTGACCTTCCTGAGAGTAATATCATCGGGATTATCGACCATCACCGGCTGGGAGGACTGGTCACGTTACTACCGCCGGAGGTCTGGATAAAACCGGCAGGCAGCAGTGCGACGGTACTCTGGTCGCTGATGGATGCAGAAATGCGCAACACCATGCACCCGACTCATGGCATCCTGCTTCTTGGTGCGCTGTTCAGCGACACTGTAAACCTGCGCTCACCCACCACGACGGAAGACGATATCCGGACAGCCACTGAACTCTTCGTGCTGTCGGGAATAAAACACAAAGCTTTTGTTCACGGCCTTCTGGCCGCTAAAACCGATATCACCGGACAGACGGCCGGTCAGATTCTGAATAAAGATCTTAAGACTTTTTCGCTCGCAGGCACAGATGTGCGTATTGCCCAACTGGAGGTGAGTTCACCTGATCAGGTCGCTCCTTTACTGGAGGAACTGCGGAATACGATGGCGCAGATGGTGGTAAATACAGGAGCCGGGCTGATCGTGCTGATGGTAACCGATATCAATAAATGTTTTTCAACACTGTATTTCGCCGGACCGGAGAGCGGTAATGCCACATCATGCTCCTTACCGGGCATGGTCAGCCGCAAGAAACAGCTTCTGCCCTGGCTCGAACATTTCCTGAGGCAACGCCGGAGACAGCCATGAAAATCTATACTCACGCACTTGTTCTGGTTCAGGGGAAAGAGGATGGCGTTCCCCTTCTCGCACTGGCGGCGACGCTGTCCCGTCTGCTTGAGATGAAAATCACGCTTGCCCATATCTGTAACGACTACCGGGAGATGAACTATGTCTCGGACAGCCTGATGGACGATACCGTCTCCAGGGATGTTGTCCTGGCGAAGGCGCTGCTCAGTGAGCTGACATCCTCGGTGGATGAGCACGTTGACGCCCGTGAGCTGGTCACCATGCGGCGTTTCGAGGATATACAGAAATGCATCACCGACACCGGTGTCGATCTTGTGATTGCAGGTCACCGTAACCGGTTTATGGGCACGCTGACCTCACGTTCAGCTGAATACGTTAACCACCTGAACGTGGATGTTCTGATTAAACACATCTACGACTGAGTTACAGGAGATTGCCATGAATTTTATACTGGAAAAAGTCACCGCTCGCGAAATACTTGATTCCCGCGGTAACCCCACTGTAGAGGTGGACGCCTGGGCTTCTGACGGGCTGATGGCTCGTGCATCAGTGCCCTCCGGGGCCAGTACCGGTTCGCGGGAGGCAACTGAGCGCCGCGATGGTGACCCGGAGCGTTTTGGTGGCAAAGGGGTGCTTGATGCTGTTAAGGCCGTCAATACAGAAATCTGTGATGCCATCAGGGGAACCGATGTGCGTGAGCAGCGGCGGCTGGATAATATTATGCGGGAGCTTGACGGCACGGAGAACAAAAGCCGGCTCGGCGCCAATGCCATTCTGGGTGTATCGCTGGCAGTAGCCAGACTGGCTGCACAGTTCACCCGTCAGCCACTGTACCGCTATCTTGGGGGGCTTAATGCCGGTCTTCTGCCCGTTCCGTGCATGAATATTATTAACGGTGGCGTTCATGCCCGGGGTCAGGGCGCTGACTTTCAGGAGTTCATGATAGCACCGCACGGTGCCTCAACGCTCACTGATGCTGTTCGTCAGGGCAGTGAAGTCTATCAGGCCCTGCGTCAGATCCTTGTGTCGAGGGATCTCTCCGCTGCGGTGGGTGATGAAGGCGGATTTGCCCCGGTCGTCTCTTCAAACAGGGAGCCTCTGGAATTCATCGTTCAGGCCATTGAAAAAGCCGGTTACCGTCCGGGGGAAGACATCAGTATCTGTATGGACCCGGCTTCCAGCGAATTTTATCGTGACGGGAAATATCATCTTCGCACCGAAAACAGCGCCCTGAGTGCTGAAGAGATGACGGATTATTACGGGGAACTGATGAACCAGTTCCCCGTAATTCTGCTTGAAGACGGACTCGCAGAGGATGACTGGACTGGCTGGAAATATCTGCACGACAAACTGGGCGGGCGTGCTGAACTGGTCGGCGACGACCTGTTCGTGACCAATGTGAAGTATATCCGCCGTGGCATTGAGGAAAACCTTGCCAGCGCAGCCCTCATAAAACTGAATCAGATAGGCACGCTCAGCGAGACATTTGACGCAGTTTCACTGTGTCATGAAAACGGGTGGGGGGCTTTTATTTCGCACCGCAGCGGTGAAACCATGGACACGTTTATCGCCGATATGACTGTGGCGCTGCGTGCGGGACACCTTAAAACCGGCGCACCCTGCCGCGGAGAACGAATTGAAAAATACAATCAGCTTATGCGCATCGAGCAGGAGCTGGGCAACGAAGCCCGGTATGCAGGTATAAGCGCCTTTGTTCGTCATCTCTGACGGGCATATCACGGGCATCAGAGCCGCGTATACCGGATGAACCCGGTATACGCCTTAATTTTCCTTAGGTGGGGAACGCAGCATTGAGTCAGCTGGCAGCAATTATGATTGGTGGGGCCGCGGGATGTATTATCCGCTGGTTTTTTGGGATGAAACTCAACAGTTTTTTCCCGTCTCTTCCACCCGGAACCCTTGTAGTGAATTTGCTGGGAGCATTTATCATTGGTGGCGCAATGGCATATTTCATTCGTCATCCTCACGTGGATCCGGCCTGGAAACTGCTGATCGTCACCGGTCTGTGTGGGGGGCTGACTACCTTTTCAACATTTTCTGTCGAGGTTTTCACCTTATTGCAGGCAGGAAATTACACGTGGGCTTTCACCTCCGTACTGGTGCACGTGATGGGATCGCTGCTGATGACCGCGGCGGGTTTTTATCTGATAACGTGTCTTATATGATTCTCAGGTACCAGGCAAAACTAACCTCCAGGCATAATCAAGCACATAATTAATGGTGTACCCTGAGAACAGCTTTGCCGGTGAAGGGCTTTGGAGGCAATGCCGGTAATCCGGCTAAAGACAATCACAGTCCGCGACATTTACCTGGGCAGACATTCAGCTACTCAGACAGAGGTGGGTTTACGGAAACCCTCCTCTGTGGCCCAGCGTAAGCAGCCTTACTGGGGGCAGTTTGGATATCGAAAATTATTGTACGTTAAGCTCATTTTTTAATTATTTCTGTTTTTTTTGGAAACGTAATATTCTGGATGTTAAGACGGTCATGCGGGGACATTGAACACAGATAATCATGTCCAGGTACGAACGTCCCATATAGAGTGTGAGCATTGATCGTGCTGTATTTTCGTTTATAGTAGATAGATTCTGTATCATACAGAGCACGTGGTCAGCACTAAAGTACATTACGCTGACTTATTCTGTTCACTGAGGGCTGAGTACCTGCTTTCAAGGATTTATCTGCTGATCATGCGCATTACGCCACCCTGAGTTTTCCCTTCCTCCGCCGTACTGAGCGAGCCTCAGAACGCACGTAATAACATCCCGTCTGCGGATGTGTTTTATCGTATTTGAAACTTATGTCCTCCGGGGCTAACTACATCTAAAAACTGAGAAATTACTATGTTGCTGTCCTCGACGCGTAAGGACTGGCTGGGTAACGTCCGTGGTGACGTGCTGGCTGGTATTGTTGTCGCGCTCGCACTCATTCCAGAAGCGATCGCCTTTTCCATTATTGCCGGTGTTGACCCTCAGGTGGGGCTTTACTCCGCTTTCTGTATCCCGCTGATTATGGCCTTCTTTGGTGGTCGCCCGGCGATGATATCTTCATCAACGGGGGCAATGGCGCTCCTGATGGTGACCCTGGTGAAGGATCATGGACTACAGTACTTACTGGCTGCCTCCGTACTGACCGGCGTATTCCAGCTGATAGCCGGTTATCTTAAACTCGGCGGGCTCATGCGCTACGTCTCACGCTCCGTGGTGACCGGATTCGTTAATGCACTCGCGATCCTGATTTTCATGGCGCAGTTACCTGAGCTCACCAATGTGACCTGGCATGTTTATGCTATGACGGCAGTAGGGCTCGCCATTATCTACCTCTTCCCGTATCTGAATAAAACAATCCCCTCACCCCTTGTCTGTATCGTGGTGCTTACGGCGATTGCCATATGGCTGCATCTGGACGTGCGTACGGTCGGGGATATGGGCAAACTGCCTGACAGTCTGCCGGTCTTCCTGGTGCCGGATATCCCGCTGAATCTTGATACGCTCCTGATTATTCTCCCTTACTCCGCAGGCCTCGCCATTGTAGGGTTACTGGAATCAATGATGACAGCCACGATTGTGGACGATATGACGGATACCCCCAGTGATAAAAACAGGGAATGCAAGGCTCAGGGCATCGCTAATATCTGCACCTCATTTGTCGGGGGAATGGCGGGCTGTGCAATGATTGGTCAGTCTGTTATCAACGTGAAATCCGGCGGTCGGGGCCGTCTGTCCACCCTCACTGCCGGTGTGGTCCTGCTGTGTATGGTAGTCTTTCTCAGGGACCTGGTCTCGCAAATCCCTATGGCCGCGCTTGTCGCCGTAATGATCATGGTTTCGATTGGTACCTTTTCATGGCGTTCAGTTACCGACCTTAAAAGCCATCCCATTTCTACCAGCGTGGTGATGCTGGCAACAGTGGTGGTGGTGGTGGCCACTCATAATCTGGCATTCGGGGTACTGACCGGTGTGCTTATCGCTTCCCTGAATTTTGCCACTAAAGTGGCGCGTTTTCTGGCTGTCTCTTCAGAACTCAGGGAAGAGTCCCGGCTCTATAAGGTCACCGGGCAGGTGTTCTTTGCCTCCGCCGACCGCTTTATGGCGTATTTTGATTTTCGCGAAGCTGCAGAGAAAGTTGTCATTGATGTTACGCATGCCCATTTCTGGGATATCACGTCGGTCAGCGCACTGGATAAGGTGGTTATTAAATTCCGCAGAGAAGGAACAGACGTTGAGATCCGCGGGATGAACGAAGCAACCCGTACTATCGTTGATCGCTTTGGTGTTCACGATAAACCCGAAGAAATCGAAAAACTGATGGGAGGTCATTAATGTCAGGAATTAATGCTATGGACAACACCGTTATTGCCTGCGTGGATGGATCGTCATCAACACGCGCCGTGTGTGAGTATGCAGCCTGGATTGCCGGGAAGCTTGACGTTCCTCTTGCCCTGCTGCATGTGCTTGAAAAAAATGAACAACCGGCAGTTTCTGACCTTACGGGGGCTATCGGTATTGACAGCCGGGAGCAACTGACGCAGGACCTTGTCCGAATAGAAGGGGAGCGTAACCGCCTGCTGATGACTCAGGGACGCGCCATTCTTGCCGGATGCGCGGAACTGCTCAGCCAGATCGGTATCCCGGATGTTCAGCAACTTCAGAAACATGGCGCACTGGATATCATCCTGGCTGACCTGAAGGGTATTCGTATGATGGTGCTCGGTCGCCGGGGAGCACAGAACCCGGTTGGCAGCAATCTGGAGAGCATTATCCGCCTGCAGAAAAAGCCGGTAATGATTGTACCTGAAACTTTTTCTGTACCTTCAAGAGTCATGTTTGCGTTTGATGGCAGTGAGGAAAGCCGGAGAAACCTGCGTCGACTGACGCTCAGCCCTCTGCTGCAGAGCCTGGAATGTCATATCGTAATGGTTAACGGCGATGCTCATACCCTCGAAGAGGCAAAGCGTAGTCTGCAGTGCGCTGGCATCAGTGCGATATCCCGGTTAGCTGAAGGACGCTCGGTAACGGAGGCGCTTTGTCGTTACGCCGCAGACAACGGCGTGGATTTGATTGTCATGGGGGCATATGGGCACTCTTCCCTGCGACGTTTTTTCATCGGCAGTAACACAACTGCGATGCTCGAACAGACCAGAGTCCCGCTGTTAATGCTCAGATAAGTCGGAACCCGGAGGAAACTCCGGGAAAACTTAATTCCAGACTGGCATTAAAACCCTGAGTCGGGAAGAAAAGGCGACATTATGAAGAAAATCCTTATGATTGATGAAGTTCTTGCGCTTGCCCGGCTTAGCCAGGTTGCATTTGATAAACCCATAAAATATATGGATGACACGGATGCTGAACTCATCGCTCGTTTTAAAAAAACCATCACACCAGAACTTATTGAGCAGATGTGTCTCAGAATACTTGAGCTTGAAGCGAAGTTTCAGACTTTAAACGAATAAGCGTCAGGAATATGATAACTAAAGGCTGAACAGGGACTGCAGTAAGACGGCCAGCGGTCAGAGAGCAAAAAACGGACCTGAACTGACTGTGATAAGTGAGATATCAGAGTGTAAACTTTACCTGCTGTGGCGGAGCTCCGCGACAGAGATGAAGGTATACCTTCATCTCTGGGTCTGAACTTTTCATTAAAAAAGGGGCTGCCGGGAGTCCTCTACAGAGATCAGAGCTTGATATTTCAGGCAATGAACGAACAGGAATTATTTCCCTGCCTGCAGGTCAGAGCCAGCTTTCGATAATGTCTCTTGATGGTATTCCTCCGGTATGTACAACGATGTTATCAACGACAACCGCCGGGGTCGCCATCACTTTGTGTTTCATTATTTCAGACAGTGACTCCACTTTTTCAAGCTGAATAGCGACGCCTCTCTCATCAGCCACCTGCTGGATAAGGCGGATGGTTGTTTTACAACCGGAACAGCCTGTACCCAGTACTTTTACATGCTTCATTTTATAATCCTCTTCAGGGAATTAACGGGAATACAACGTTAAAAATCCAGCCAACCAGTGTGAAAGAGGTCAACAACAGCAACAGCAGGGTGCACAGTAATTGCCACTTCATCACCTGTTTGAGCAGAATGAACTCAGGAAAGCTGGCAGCCACAGTGCTCATGCAAAAAGCCAGAGTTGTCCCCACTGGCAGGCCGTTCGTGATCAGACTCTCCATCACAGGGATCACACCGGTAGCATTGGAATAGAGAGGTATGCCAACCAGCACAGCTACAGGGACAGTCCACCACTGATCGGCACCGAGATGCGACGCGATCCATCCGTCGGGCACAAATCCATGCAATGCCGCACCAAGTCCTACTCCGAGAATGACCCAGAGCCAGACACGCTTAAAAATGGTGAGAGTTTCCTCTTTAGCAAAGGCATGTCGCTTTGAGAGAGGCATATGCGGTGCCATGGTAGATTGTCGGATCTCATCAGTTTGATGTTGCTGCCCGTCTCTGAGGGCATCGGCGGCAAAATCGGCTAACCAGCGTTCGGCCTTAATCCGATCAAGAAAAGCACCGCCAGCCATACCAACAGCCATTCCGACAGCAATATAAATGAGCGTGAACTTCCATCCGAGCAGGCTGACCAGAAGCAGGACGGCGACTTCATTGATAAGGGGGGATGTGATGAGAAAGGCCATGGTAATCCCGAAGGGGATACCAGCCGAAGTAAACCCCAGAAATACCGGGATACTTGAGCAGGAACAGAACGGAGTAACGGCGCCAAAGCAGGAGCCCAGTAAATACCCCATTCCACGGTGCTTACCTGCAAGATAGTTTCTTACCCTCTCAATATCCAGCGAGGCCCGTAGTATGGCCACAAAGTAGATCATGACCAGCAAGAGAACGAAAATTTTGCTCACGTCTTCGACAAAAAAGTGGATCGCCTCCCCGAGTTTGGTTGCAGGACTCAGACTAAGGCATTCATAGACCAGCCAGGTGGCAAAATCAGTGAAAATCTGGAACATAACGGACAGGCCTCACGACGGTTGTTTTTCGGGAAGACGCTGTTTGACAGAAAAGGATGCAGTTTTTTTCGATTTATTTCATTTGCTGAGAAATGTTATTGAACAGGATTTCACTGCAATAGCTTATCGGTAACCCCAGAAGGGGAAACAGATTCTTCACTTGGGAGTGAAACAACATACCCGACCATACTCATCCAGTCTGATCTGGCAATTGCTGGAAAGTTTCCTATGCAGCCTATCCCTCGCCCGGGATAAACGCGATTTGGTTGCCGCAAGTGTCAGACCATTTCGGTCTGCAAAATCAGCCTGTTTCATCCCCTCAAGATCACAGAGCGTAAGGATAATCCGATCAGACTCTGCCATTTTATCCAGGATGCGGGGCAGACAACCAGCCAGTGAGTCGACAGTTTCAGGCGTATTATCCGGCAATGATAAATCATCGTGGAGAGGCATAAATGGACGCTGCTGGCGGCTTTTATCAATAAGCAGATGCCGGGCAACCTCAAACAGCCAGGCTCTGGCATTCACGATGGCACAGAATTTCCCATGTTGTCGTATTGCCCGGAGAAAGGTTTCCTGTATCAGATCATCAGCATCAGCCTCATTACCCACTTGTCTGAGTAACCAGCAAAGAAGTTCGTGTTCATGCTTCTTCCACGCCTTCATAAGGCAAGGCGGCGTGCCGTTCAGTTGCTCCATTTATGACTCTCTCGTTAAATACACCGCATAGCGGGAGGATATTGGTTCTGATGCTGTCGGGGATGGGGTCCGGGAACTGTCGGTGCCATGATGATGTGATGGACTGATAGCATCCGATCAGTTATCCACCTTTCGGAAACCTCTTCCTGCAACAGGGTATGCTGTCTTGTGTTCAGTATCATGCAGTAAACCGTCATGCGCAATACCATCAATTTCCGCGCATTCGGTTCCGGATAAAACGTCAAAAAAGCGGTCCGGAATCTGCCTGATAAGCCAGCTAATGACTTTTTCGATACGCATGTTAACCCCCTTTACTCAGCATCATAATTATAGATTGTAATATTCGATTTTTCGAATGTGTTGTTGACATGAATTCAGAGAGGACTAAGATGAAGCCGAACGAAACCATGGAGTATTTATGTCCCCAATCACCGCGCTTCAGCTTTTCAAAAATCTCTCGGATGAAACTCGCCTGAAAATCGTGCTGTTGCTGAGAGCGTCAGGAGAACTCTGTGTTTGCGAGCTTTGCGGAACGCTGGAGGAATCCCAGCCCAAGATATCCCGCCACCTTTCCATGCTACGGGAAAGTGGGCTGCTTATTGACCGCCGTGAGGGTAAATGGATCCACTATCGGCTTTCAGCGCACATGCCCGCCTGGGCGGCGGCAGTCATTGAGCAGGCTTATTTGAGCCAGGAAGAGGAAATTGCGCTTCTGGTCAGACGGGTTGCCCGTAACAGTTCCACAACCGGTGGCAGAGCGGTATGTCTTTAACAGATATAAAAATTTATTTAAACATATATGATTTAACGAATTTATATGGTGGCATTATGAATATACTATTTTTGTGTACCGGTAATTCCTGCCGCTCCATCCTGGCCGAAGCAACATTTAATGCGCTTTCACCGAAAGAGCATCATGCATTCAGCGCCGGCAGCCAGCCAAAAGGTGAAGTCCATCCCCGTTCCCTGGCTCTTCTCAGAATCAAAGAGATACCCACGGATGGGTACTACAGTAAATCGTGGGACAACCTCCCGGTGACACCTGATGTGGTGATCACGGTGTGCGGTAATGCGGCTGGTGAAACCTGTCCTGCGTATCTTGCTCCGGCAGTCAGGGCACACTGGGGAGTGGAGGATCCTGATAAGGCTACCGGGAGTGAACAGGAAATCGACGCTGCTTTCGAAAAGGCCTGGCAAATTCTTCATCACCGGATTGAAGCTTTTCTGTCGCTTCCGTCATCAGTCATTTCCGGCCCTGAAGAGCGTCTTCAGGCTGAACTGAACCGGATCGGTGAGACCATTTTTTAACTTAAACCTGAAGGAATAGAGATAATGAAAACACTGTCAGTATATGACCCGGCACTTTGCTGCAGTTCTGGTGTGTGCGGTACGGAAGTTGATCAGACTTTAGTGTCATTTTCCGCAGACGTGACATGGCTGAAACAGCAGGGTGTATCGGTGGAACGCTTTAATCTGTCACAGCAACCGATGGCGTTTGCTGAGAACCCGACAGTTAAAGCCTTTCTTGAACGCTCCGGCGCTGAAAGCCTGCCATTGATTCTGCTGGATGGCGAGTTCGTCCTGTCCGGGCGCTATCCGACGCGCCAGGATCTGGTTCGCTGGTTTGGGATTGTTGAGGAGAAAGCTGGTAGAGCTCTGGTAAAAAGCTGTGGCGGCGGCAACACTTCATGTTGCTGAACTCAGCCGGACAGGAGCCCATCGTGAACTATCTGAACAGTATTCCGAAGTTTCTCTTTTTTACCGGGAAAGGCGGGGTCGGAAAAACCTCGCTTTCCTGCGCAACGGCTATTCGTCTTGCTGATGAGGGAAAACGTATCCTGCTGGTCAGTACCGATCCGGCGTCAAATGTGGGGCAGGTTTTCGGGCAGCAGATCGGTAATACCCTGACGGTCATCTCTGCCGTCCCTGGACTCACAGCGCTTGAGATCGATCCGCAGGCGGCTGCACAACAATATCGTGCCCGCATCGTTGATCCGGTTAGAGGCGTTCTTCCCGAAGAGGTGGTGCGCAGCATTGAAGAACAGTTATCCGGTGCCTGCACAACAGAAATTGCTGCCTTTGATGAGTTCACCGGCCTGCTAACCGATGACGCGTTACTGAATGATTTTGACCATGTGATTTTTGATACCGCCCCTACAGGACACACCATTCGCCTGCTCCAGCTGCCGGGAGCCTGGAGCAGTTTTATCGAGACAAATCCTGACGGTGCGTCCTGCCTTGGTCCGCTGGCCGGACTGGAAAAACAACGGGAACGCTACTCGCACGCCTTATCGGTACTGGCAGACGGGGAAAAGACACGGGTAATTCTGGTCGCCCGCGCTCAGCAGTCAACGCTGGCTGAAGTCGCCCGCACGCATGATGAACTGCTGCATGTCGGTCTGAAGCACCAGTACTTGGTGATAAACGGGATGATGCCGGCCGGAGAAGCCTCACAGGACAATCTTGCCAGTGCGTTGTACCAGCGAGAACAACGTATTCTTTCCGGAATGCCGCCGGTACTTACCGCACTACCGACTGACAAGTTAAGCCTGCAGCAGGAAAATCTGGTTGGAGTGAAGGCGCTTCGGCGTCTGCTGGACAAAGATAACATCCCATGTGTATCAGCTGATGCGATATCACGCTCTGAGGTCATCTCTGCACCGTCCCTTGAAATGCTGGTTGATGATATTGCCAGGGACGGACATGGTCTGGTGATGTTGATGGGCAAAGGGGGTGTGGGAAAGACCACTCTGGCCGCTGCTGTCGCCGTGGCGCTTGCAGACAAAGGGTTTGATGTTCACCTGACCACCTCCGATCCCGCAGCTCACCTTGAAAACACCCTGAACGGACAATGCCATAATCTCCAGGTCAGTCGTATCGATCCGCATACGGAGACAGAGCGCTACCGGGAACATGTTCTTGCCACGAAAGGAAATGCTCTGGACACACAGGGACGCGCGTTACTGGAAGAAGATTTACGCTCTCCCTGTACGGAAGAAATTGCCGTGTTCCAGGCGTTTTCCCGTGTGATCAGGGAAGCCGGGAAGCGTTTTGTTGTCATGGATACAGCCCCGACGGGCCATACCCTGTTGCTGCTTGATGCGACGGGTGCCTACCATCGTGAAGTGGCCAAACGGATGGGAGATAAGGGACATTATCTGACACCAATGATGCAGTTGCAGGATCCTGAGCGGACCAAAATTATGCTCGTTACCCTGCCTGAAACTACCCCAGTTCTGGAAGCCGCCGGTTTACAGGAGGATTTGCGCCGGGCCGGGATTGAACCCTGGGCATGGCTCATCAATAACAGTCTGGTCGCAACAGAGACAACTTCACCGCTGTTATTGACGAGGGCCGCACACGAAGCTACTCAAATCAATAAGGTCAGGACCGAGCTGGCCTCTCGTATGGCGCTGATCCCTCTGCAACAGGAAGCGCCGACGGGTGTTGAGCAACTGCAACGTCTGATCCGTCAGGCGGAAAAATAATAAAGAAGGGCGGGTATCGTTCTGCCCGACAGGAGGTTTTATGTGGCTGGCTGCAGCTATTTTTATTCTGACCATTGTACTGGTCATCTGGCAACCCCGCGGACTGGGAATTGGCTGGAGTGCGATGCTCGGCGCCGCACTTGCACTGATTTCAGGCGTGGTTCACGTCGGTGATATTCCGACCGTCTGGCATATCGTCTGGAATGCGACGGCAACATTCATTGCGGTCATTATCATCAGTCTGTTACTCGACGAATCGGGTTTCTTTGAATGGGCTGCTCTGCACGTCGCACGCTGGGGAAACGGGCGCGGACGCTGGTTGTTTACCTGGATTATTTTACTGGGTGCTGCGGTAGCGGCCCTGTTTGCCAACGACGGAGCGGCGCTGATCCTGACACCTATCGTAATTGCCATGCTACTCGCTCTGGGATTCAGTAAAGGCACAACGCTGGCGTTCGTCATGGCAGCAGGGTTTATCGCGGACTCCGCCAGCCTGCCGCTCATCGTTTCGAACCTGGTAAACATCGTCTCGGCAGATTTCTTTAAACTCGGGTTCAATGAATACGCGTCAGTTATGGTGCCGGTTGATATCGCTGCCATCATTGCCACACTGGTGATGCTGCATCTGTATTTCCGCAAGGATATTCCTGCAACCTATGAAATCTCCCGTCTGAAAGCACCTGAAGTAGCTATCCGCGATCTGAACACCTTCCGGACAGGCTGGGGCGTACTGGCTCTATTGCTGATCGGGTTCTTTGGTCTTGAACCTCTGGGGATCCCCGTCAGCGCAGTTGCTGCTGCCGGGGCACTTATTCTGTTTCTTGTCGCCAAAAAAGGACATGCGATTAATACCGGAAAGGTGCTTCGCGGAGCCCCCTGGCAGATTGTGATTTTCTCCCTGGGTATGTACTTGGTGGTCTACGGGCTGCGTAATGCCGGACTGACTGACTACCTGTCAGCCGTACTTAATCAGTTTGCCAGCCAGGGGCTGTGGATGGCCACGCTGGGCACGGGCTTCCTGACCGCCTTCCTCTCCTCGATCATGAATAACATGCCAACCGTCCTGGTGGGAGCACTGTCTATTGATGGCAGCACGGCGACCGGGGTGATTAAAGAGGCCATGATTTACGCCAATGTTATTGGCAGCGATCTGGGACCCAAAATCACCCCTATCGGCAGTCTGGCCACCCTGCTGTGGCTACATGTACTGGCGCAGAAAGATATCCGGATCTCCTGGGGATATTACTTCCGGGTCGGCATTGTAATGACCCTGCCCGTGCTGTTTGTGACGCTTGTAGCCCTGGTATTACGTTTATCCGTTTCGTTGTGATTAACCTGGCTCCGGTCGTCACGGACCTGTGCCCGTCAAACCTGAAGAGAGTGATTTATGAGCGCAATTACGATTTATCATAACCCGGCCTGCGGTACGTCCCGTAATACCCTCGAGCTGATCCGCAACAGTGGTGTGGAACCCATGGTCATTTTATACCTTGAGACACCGCCAGCGCGTGCTGAGCTGGTCAGGCTCATCGCTGATATGGAGATCAGCGTGCGTGCCCTGCTGCGAAAAAATGTGGAGCCTTATGAGCAACTGGGCCTGGCAGAGGATAAATGGAGTGACGATGAGCTGATTGATTTTATGCTGCAGCATCCCATCCTGATCAATCGTCCTGTTGTGGTCACACCTGTGGGTACCCGGCTGTGCCGTCCGTCTGAAGTGGTGCTGGATATTCTGCCGGACGCACAAAAGGGAGCGTTCAGCAAAGAGGACGGCGAACAGGTGATTGATGCCCAGGGGCAGCGTGTCGTGAAGTAATTCCAGCGGTCGGGCTGTCAGCACCTGAGCGGCCCGATCATACCTTTCCGGCCTGACAGAAGGTAAGCCGCGATGATGAGTAAAACATACAATGTCCTGTTCCTGTGTTCCGGGAATTCGGCACGAAGCCTGTTTGCTGAAGTGCTGATGAACCAGCTCGGCGGGGGAAAATTCCGGGCATTCAGCGCCGGTACTCAACCGGCCAGTTCACCTCACCCGCTGACGCTCAGGGTGCTTAACGATCAGGGATTCAGCACTGAAACGCTGAAAAGTAAACACCTGCAAACTTTTCAGCATCCTGATGCTCCGCGAATGGATTTCATATTTACGCTGTGTGACAGAATGGCAGGAGAAGGATGTCCGGTGTTCCCGGGTGGCCCCATAACGGCTCACTGGGGCTTTCGGGATCCGGCTTTAGCAGAAGGAACGGATGAGGATAAATACCACGCCTTCGTGGATGTTGAAAAACAGATAGCTACACGCATCCGGCTTTTTTTGAGTCTTCCCCTGGATAAAATCGACCGGCTTTCATTCCAGAATCAGTTGCAGGCAATGGGGAATGCTGGATCTGACGCTCATTGATCAGGTCCTACCGACGCATGCTGGATGAGAAGCTGAAAAACGCTGCCCAGCCACAACTCGTTACAGTCGCTTATGATGGCACGTCAGGGGATATCGCTGTCGATACGGACCATATGGATGGTGATTCAAGCCCACAATATTAATCAGGTTAATAGAAATATGCATGGAGTCTTTATTGATGTTTCATCCTTTTGATATTCTCACCTTAGACAATGGCGCTAAGCTGATTTTTACCCCTTGCCCCGGAACAAAAGGCGTTCCCGTTGCTGATTCCTTAAAAACATTAAAAGAAGCCGGTGCGCAGGCCGTTATCACCATGATGACACTGGCTGAACTTGCTGAACATCAAGCTGATGCACTCCCGTCTCTTTGTGCTGAACTTCATATGGACTGGTTTCACCTTCCCGTTAAGGACAGTTGTGCACCTGAAGAGCCGTTTGAACAGGCATTTACCCGACAGAAAACGAGTCTCCTGACTTTAGTCAAATCAGGTGTGACGATGGCAATCCATTGCCACGGAGGGTCTGGCCGGACAGGTATGATGGCCGCCATTCTGATGCTTGAGTCAGGTTATGCGCCAGCGCAAGTGAAAAAACAAATCAAGATTATCAGGCCGAGATCGCTGACTTCTCCGGTTCAGGTTAATTATCTTAATAAGCAATACGGTTACGAATAACAGCGCCTTTCTCAACGGGCATACCTGACAGACAACAGGGTTAACCATCAGAGGAAACTAAAATTTCCCCTGATGGTTATTGACCTCTACCTTTCAACTGACCGATACCAACAGGCTCTTTATATTGCATGGTGCCACCACCGGAAGCTGTATACAGTTGCAGATATTTTTCTTATCCTTCACTTCTGTAATTCTGGAAATATAGTATTGAAGCAAGTGCCCGCTTGCGTTAACCTCTATATAATTCGATAAATCCAGAAATACAGAAATACAGAAATACAGAAATACAGAAATACAGAAATACAGAAATACAGGGGTTTGATATGTCCTCACAACTGCAGGATGCCATGGGCATGTTTGCGTTTCTCGCCGTTGAACTGTCCGCTTTATTTTTATTCATCAGTTTACTGGTAGGAGTGTTGCAAAGGCATATCCCGCCAGCACGCATCGAGGCTTTGCTGAGCGCTGGCCGCTTCAGGAGCTACTTTCTGGCAGCCGGTCTGGGGGCAATCACTCCTTTTTGCAGTTGTTCAACTATTCCTGTTTTGAAGGGGCTTATTCGCGCCCGCGCCGGATTTGGCCCCATGATGGTATTTCTTTTTGCATCTCCTTTACTGAATCCGGTCATTATTGCCTTAATGATCGCGACATTTGGACTTAACCTGACGGTGATTTATGCAGGTGCCGCGCTTATGGTCTCACTTTTGGCGGGGTGGTTACTGCAAATACTGGGATTTGATAAGTATATACGCAGCGAGACGCATACAGCCGGGCCTTCCTGCCCGTCGGTTAAAAGCTGCAATACCATGGAAAGCAGTAGTTCCGGCTGTGGCGAAAAATTCTCCGGAGACAATTCATTTCAGGCTGATATTACGACCGCTGAAACGGGGAGTTGCTGTAACCTTCGACCTGACTTTAAAAAACAAACCAGCCGTTACAGTGGATTATGGCGTGAAACCTGGGCTGATTTCATCGGCGTTTTACCCTACCTGCTGACGGGGATAGCTATTGGGAGTGTAATTTATGGTTACCTGCCAGCGGCGTGGCTTGAACGGTATGCGGGACAGGAAAACCCTTTTGCCATTCCGGTTGCGGCGATTATCGGCGTGCCCCTTTATATCCGGGCTGAAGCGGTTATTCCTCTGGCAGCTGCACTAATGGCTAAAGGTGTGGGTGCCGGAACGGTACTGGCCCTAATCATTGGTAGCGCAGGCGCCAGCCTTACTGAAGTGATCCTGTTGCGTGCTCTTTTCACATTCAGATTGCTGGCCGCATTCGTACTTGTCATTATTACAATGGCAATAGTGACGGGTTACACCACTTATTTCTTCATCTGATCAATCCTGGGATGTGTGATGTGCTTTCTTTGTCATGACTGCCATCAGATTAACAGGATTGCTAAATA
Organism: Enterobacter sp. WI-ESBL-E8; assembly: GCF_053364895.1. Lineage (NCBI taxonomy): Bacteria > Pseudomonadati > Pseudomonadota > Gammaproteobacteria > Enterobacterales > Enterobacteriaceae > Enterobacter > Enterobacter sp. WI-ESBL-E8. The sequence goes on along the minus strand of NZ_JBRWXJ010000002.1, from coordinate 68,809 downwards.
CGTATATACCATTATTCTGGAAATATAGTTTTTAGGGGGGTGTTATGGATATTGTTAAGGCGGCAGATGCACTGAAGGAGCTGGGCCACCCAACGCGGCTCGGTATCTTCAAGGAGCTGGTTAAATTCGGATATACAGGGTTACCAGTGGGGGAGTTACAAAAGCGGCTGGATATCCCGGCCTCGACGCTGAGCCACCACCTGTCTGCTTTGTTGTCAGTGGGTCTCATACAACAGGAGAGGCAGGGACGTACCTTGTACTGCCAGCCGCAGTATAAACAACTAAGCCAGATTATCGGTTTTCTGCTGGATGAATGTTGCATGGGCAGCGCAGCCAGTGTTTCAACAACTACATCAACCCGTGAGTAAAGCCTGCAATGAACAAATTGAATGACAATCTGCCAAATATCATCCCTGAAATTTTCGATGCTCCAGGTATCACTGGAAAACCTGACGCTGAAACACCTGGGTATGCGCCGCGTATTTTGATGCTTTATGGATCTGTACGTGAACGTTCTTACAGCCGGCTGGCTACGGAAGAAGGAGCACGCCTGCTTACCGCTATGGGTGCTGATGTCCGTATTTTTAATCCGTCCGGACTTCCCCTGCCAGATGATGCTCCGGATAGCCACCCAAAAGTTGTCGAGTTACGTGAACTGGTGCGATGGTCAGAAGGAATGGTGTGGTGTTCTCCTGAACGTCATGGCGCTATGACAGGTATTATGAAAACACAGATCGACTGGATCCCTCTGACAGAAGGGGCTGTACGCCCTTCCCAGGGGAAAACGCTTGCCATCCGGTTGTAATAACCTGCGAACTTCCGCTTCTCGCTCATAGCGGACCTGACATGCGCGTCTGCTTCGTGCCAAAAGCAGCTGTTAAGGCTCACGCTAGGTCACCTCATACAATAATGCGTCGGTCGCATACTTACTCAAAACACTCGAAGATGACGCTCAATCGATCACCAATTTCGCTGCTGTCTCCATCGCTTCGATCAATTGCGCTGACGCTCGATAAAGGGGGACATGGCCGCGCACCAAGATTTGGGTATTGCGTCGGTAAGCAGCGGCGCGAATGTCTATGCTCTCGGCATGAGCCTTGACACTGACCGTAGTATCCAACTTGCCCGCCGGATTCTCGATACTCACCTCCACATCCGAGTACGTCGCTGATGCGCTTTTAAGACCCACCGCCACCGCATGGGCGGTACTTCCCGACAGCAGGCATGCGGCGGCGAGACAGCAGCCGCCAGAGACGGCCATCGAAGCGTGCCCCGTCTGGGGCGTGAAATACCGGACTGAAATGTGCCCGCCGTGGCGTGGCGCGCCCACGATGCACACTTTGGGAATGGTTTCACTTCGTTCGAGATCGGCACGGCTCATTAGCTCTCCGTCGCGACGGCAAAGCTTCATCTTAAGACCAGCCTCAATCCAGACATGCCTCAGTTTCGCCATGAACACAGCGTCGGCTTCAAGTTCTGAAATGGCTTCGTGACCTGTCTTGCCAAAGCTGGCGGCATCGGCAATGACCATAGGCACAGCCACGTCTACACAAGAAACATTATGACCGGCGATCGTATCCATGACGTTACCTGTAGGTAGAAGAGTACCGGTCTTGTTGCCTACCGGTGACTGCAGGAAAAGATCGACGCGGGGGAATGCGCCGGCAACCCCAGGAATTTCGGCATTCACGAATCCTCCCTGGAAATCGCGGGACATCCGTGCGACGGTAAGAACTCCGGTGTTGGTGTTCTTGATTTCGATGTCAAAGCTCCCAGTAGCAGGCACTTCGATCAAGCCCGTGTCGATAGCCCAGAGCGGCAACGCGGAAGACATGTTGCCGCAGTTCACGCTCCAGTCTATGTCGCTATGATCACTGGCCAGTTGGGCAAGCGTACTGACGATCTGACGCCCCGAAGGCGTGTATTCCACCCGAGCCAAAAACACTTTGTTGCTGGTCGCAGGGCCCCGGCCAAGCCCGGTTATCTGCCGATTACCCTGTTGACTTCCATCAAGAGGGACGCCCATGAGATGGCGCAGTAGCTCTGCTCGCAGCCTCTCCTCACGGGGTAGCAAGGGCTCCCAAATAACCACGCCCGTCGAAGTACCACCTCTCATGTAATGCACTGGCAACTCCAACACGCCAGCATTCATCCGAGAGCTAAAGGCATCCCTGCAGACGGGAAACATAGGTGATTTTAACATCGATAACTCCACACATAATTGAGGCAGCCCTCAGATAGGCTCCTGCACGGTTTCAGAAGTGTTGGTCGCTGCTACGGCTCTAAATGGCGCCAGGCGTTTGACCTGTAACAATGCTGCAACGACACTTGATGACAATTGCAAGGATGTGAGCACTATACCCAGGATAAAGGAACCAGTTTGGTCATTAATAAGACCAATTATGTAAGGCTCTATGACCCCGCCGAGATTGCCAAACGCATTGATGAACGCTATACCCGCCGCCGGTGAGAGAGCCGCCCGTTAAACGGTCGCGATGTAATCACATCCAGGGTGCTGATTGAAATGCCCACCATGACTCCGGACAGTGTGGGCACAGCAGCAGCTATCAACAGGTGACCTGCTCTCCGCAGATTTACAGGTCAGCGATAAGACACGGTTTTTTTGCAGCCTGGGGGTGAGCGACCGCTGGGGATCACGCTTTGACACTCAGTTCAACTGGCAGCTCCTTCCGCAAACCAGCCTGATGCTGAACCACAGTCAGAGCTGGTTCCAGGATGATTATGCTTATACAGCCTCACGCCAGCACACCAGTGGTCTTACGGTAAATCACCGTCTGGACAACGGGGACAGTCTGTCGTTGCGCGGTAATCACTACAGCAGGCAGTCCGGTACAGGTCTGGATGCGAACTGGCGTACGCGGTTTAAGATCCAGGATACTCCGGTATCACTGTCAGTTAATGCGTCTGACCGCCCGTACAGCCAGAGCAGCAGCCAACGCAACCGCGGTGTGAACCTCAACATGTCATTCTCGTTTGGTGAGAACAACCGCAGCATCTATATTAGCGGGGCTGAATCTGAGGTAACAGAAAAATCTGGGGTTTCGGCGGAGCCCCCTATTACTGTACTGTTTGATTAGGAAATCTATTTAATTTTGCAGAGCCTGTTATATAACACCATGTAAACAATTCTGCCAGAGTAAAACATGACGGTTGCGAGTTTTCATGCTGACATGCGAGGGTGCAGTATAAAGCCTCAACATGAAACCCAGAGTGCCAGCAAGCCACACACCACCAACACGGCGGCGAGATTTTGGCTCCATGCGGCGAGATTCAAGCCGGCGCCTATCATCAGGTAATAACTTAATCCAAATAGAGCCCCAGCCGTACCGGCACAATCCTGATAACACACCAGAGCCCTGCTTAATACATTGGGTATCGCGATGCCAAAACCCAGCACCACCAAAAGTACGGGCAGTGTAAATAGCCAGTTATTCTGCAGCATGAACACGCCGATACCTCCTGCCAAGGCAAGTACACAACCGTAACGGGTTAATTGATCCGGCTCAAGACCACGCCATAGCAGGATACGGTTGAGTTGGGATCCGGCGGCAGAGCCGCATGCCATTATCAAACCAGTATAGCCAAATGCTTGGGTGCTTAAACCGATATGCTCGAACATAAATGGCGCCAAGCTGTAATAGCTAAACAGACTGACGTTGAACAGTGCAACCAGGAACGAGAATCTCCAGATGACCGGGTCTTTCAGCATCCGCCTTATGGTAGCCAGCAGAGCTGGAGTGTCGTTCAGCAGTGGACGCGTCTCGGGTAAGCTGAGCCAAGCCCAGGTGAAAAGAAATAGTGACAACGCTCCCATGCCGGCGAAAATACCGCGATAGCCCAGGCTGCCACTAAGCGCAGCCCCACCTAGCAGGCCAACCGCTGGGCTGAGTGACAATGACAACATAATAATAGAAAACGCATGCGCCAAATTCGTGCCACTGAAATTATCACGCAATATGGTTTGCGTCACGACTGAGCCGACCGCAGAGCCAAATGCCAAGATGCTCCAAGCGAGCATCAGGCTGTTGAATTGCATCGTACTCAAGCTAATCCAGGTCGCTGCGGAGCCGAAAATCATTATACCTGTCAGCATTGCAGGGCGTCGTCCGATCCGGTCGCTCAGTTGCCCCCAGAACATAATGCCGAAAGAAAAAGCTATAAAAAACAGTGACATTGTGCGCGATGCGTTTGTGGTGCTTACGTCAAAACTATGCTGAATGTCGGGCAGGGCAGTACTGTAGAGCGTCTCTACGGTCTGAGGAAACATCACCAGTGCACAAGCAAGTGGCAGTCCTATTTTGCGTTTCATTTTTCTGCTCTGAAAAGAAGGAATTACCGTTCATGATAGAGCAAACTAAATGCTGCTGATTACAATTTTAGGAACAAATAATATCGAACGTAGGACAACTTAATCGTTTGGATGCATCAAATTGATAATTTTTACACCGATATAATGAGCCTGCCCGTGAGAGTCATCGCAACGACTCTGGACGTTGACTATGAGGACGGCTTGCATCGGCATAGCAGGTGTCAATTTGAATATTGAAAACTATTTTACTATAACGACTTCCCCAGCATGTCAACGCCGGTGTTTACGGTTTCTGTCTACACTTCTGCCAAAAATAAAAGGGAGAGACTGCGGTACTATAAACAGCCATCCCGAATCAATATCTATTCAGACCCAGACGAAAGACGCGCGTGAGGTTCTTGTTCGTTAAGCGGATACATATATCCTGTAACATAGCCAGATAAGCCTCACAGGGTCTAACCCTTTTTCACCCACGAATTGCAGGTAAGATGGTTATTCTCTTTCGTGCGTTAGCTGGTTGAGTACAGCTTGAATTTATCACCTTAATACAATGATGCACAGCACAGCACAGCATTGCGTTTATCTCGGCGATTGCTTCAAAGAGCAGACCCATCGACTGAATGAGCCAGTCCTTTTCTCAGCGGAACGATCCCCCTGAATCAGACGTGTTCTCTCCTGCTTTCATTATCCTTCCAAGTGTTAACTTTCCGCCGTTGCTGTACTGCGATGGCTTAAGCTCCAACCAGATTTCCAGGTTACGCCTATTCTTTAAATCCTGGTCATTACTGATACAGGCAACCAGCGCGCATGCTGTTGTAAGACCAACTATCTTCAGATCCATTAGTTATCAGCCTGATATTTATTACTCTGCGAAGAAGAGTGTCTGCGCTGAGCCGAAGACCAGCAGCCGTGAACCTGAGAAGAGAGCCAGTGATTAGGCAAAAATTTTGCGTGAACAGGATGGGCTTCGGCAATACCTGTAGCGGGCGGCAAATACCAGCCAGAGCGCCTGGCAGGAACAGGGTAGATGCTGTATCCGACGCTGCCGGCAGCTATAAACGGAACGGCTGCGTTTAAGGCATTATCCATCCGTATGGCAACTGCAAAAGCGTCTTAATTGAGGGCATAACGTTATCTACAACTTAAAACAGCTTAGATCTTTGTTAACTATAAAGTTCCATTAATATGTTTCTCCCCACGTTGTGGAAGATCCACTTTATACCCGTCGTTGACATTTATTCCTCGTTAAACACATTTCTTACCCATTCAGCCAAAGCCTGAACGCCCGGTCGTTTAAGGTTTTCTCGTGGCATAATGAGGTCATATCCTCGCCCGGCGGGTATTTCTATTCCAAAAGGTGCAACCAGTCTGCCCTCATCGAGGTAATGTCGAATGAGTCGTTTTCTGCCCATGATGATACCGCAACCATTTAGTGCCGCTTCAATAGACATCTGACAATTGTTGAAGCTCAAAAAATTATCTTCAACTGGCAGTTTTTTGCCAGACTCACTGCACCATTCTCGCCATTCGGAAAAAACATTATGGGAGTCAACAGATTCAGACGTATGAATAAATGGGATTTCAGCTAACCAGTGGTTTGATTGCCTGATTTTTTTTGCAAGAGATGGAATGCAGACGGGAACCAGAGTCTCTTCGGATAACCGTTCGCAGTAGAGATCGGGGTATTTTAGATTACTGTAGTAGATAGCGACATCTACCCTTTCGAGATTAAAATCTACCAGACCGGCTCTCACTCTGAAATTGATATTTAGTCCCGGCCACCGTTCAATAAATACCGGTAAGCGAGGCATCAGCCAGAGAAAAGCGAAAGTAGGTGGAAGGCCGAAAGACAAGGTTCCTCTCAGCCCCTGCACACGAATATCTTCTATTTCATCACTGATGTGTTTAAGTGAAAATGCGAGCACGCCAAGTAAACGCTCCCCTTCATCGGTCAACTGAATCTTTCTGGTCATTCTGATAAATAGCCTGAATCCGAGCCTGGATTCAAGAGAACGAATGCGTTGGCTAACGGCTCCTTGCGTCAGATTGAGGGTAGTTGCCGCCTTAGTAAAGCTCATATGCAGTGCTGCTGTTTCAAACGTATGCAATAGTGCCAGTATATTCTGTTGAGCGAGAATTCGTCATTTTCCTTCTTAATTTTTTTATACATCATTTAAATTAATGCATACCTCAAAATTGATCGTTTGTCCACTAAGTCCTTTATCCTCTTTAATTTGCCCAACAGATGTTCTGACAAAAACGATGAGGGAAATATCTTATGAAGGGTCTTAAGTTAGTGGTTATTGGAGCGGGTTCAAGCTATACACCTGAACTTATGGAAGGCATGATCAAGCGTCAAAATGAATTTCCGATCCGTGAGTTATGGCTGGTTGATATTGAGGATGGTCGTGAAAAAATGGGGATCATCGCGTCCCTCACCCGACGGATGCTGAAAAAAAATGGGCTGGATATACCGGTTTATGAAACCCTTGACCGTAAAGAGGCATTGCTCGGTGCCAATTTTGTTTGTTCTCAGTTCAGAGCCGGGTGCCTAGAAGCACGGATCAGCGACGAAAGGATATCGCAAAAGTACAACATGATCGGTCAGGAAACCAATGGTCTGGGTGGGTTTGCTAATGCATGCCGCACTATCCCGATTGCATTGGCTATAGCGAAAGAAATGGAAGAACTGTGCCCGGATGCCTGGTTGCTGAACTTTACCAACCCGTCGGGAATGGTCACGGAAGCGATACTGAAACACAGCAAAGTCAAAACCGTAGGGCTGTGCAATTTGCCTGTTATCATGCAAAAAGGTATTGCCATTGCTTTAGGTGTCAACGATATCAATGAATTTATCGTGCAGGTCGCGGGGCTTAATCACTTCATTTTTGCGCGCCATATTTATCATGAAGGTAAGGATAAGATTTCCCAAGTTATTGAGCTGATTTCAGAGGGGAATGATCCGTTAGTGCCTAAAAATATTCCTCCTTTCAAATGGCCGGATCGGTTGTTGGCGAATATGGGAATGATACCTTGCCCCTACCTGCGTTATTACTACATGAGCGACGACATGTACCTTCAGGAGCTTGGCGAAGCACAAGGAGAAGGGACTCGTGGTGAGATCGTAAAGGAGCTCGAAAGAGAGTTATTCGAAATTTATCGAAACCCGGAACTCGCCGAGAAACCAAAAAAGCTGGAAAGTCGGGGAGGGCAGTACTATTCGGATGCGGCATGTGAATTGATGAGCGCGATATATAACGACAAACGCATCATCATGCATGTCAATACGTGAAACGATGGTTCTATTGCGGGCTTGCCGGATGACTGCGTGGTTGAGATCAGTTCAATGATCACCCGTTCAGGACCGATACCACTGAATGTCGAACCTTTCCCGGATGATGTACTTCGTCTGATTCAACTGATGAAAAGCTTTGAGCAATTGACCATTGAGGCAGCCATCAGTGGCAATCGGTATACGGCATGGCGCGCTTTGGTTATCAATCCCTTGATCAAAAGTGGTCAACTGCTTGAAAATGCATTGGATGATGTGTTAGAACACAATAAAGCATTGATGCCAGTATTCCAACACAATAAATTACACTAAGTAGACTGGTCGGCTATTTTATACCAAAGCGGTTATTACTCTGAGCGATGGGTAACCGCTTGCTGACGAGGCATCAGAGCGCTAAGAGACTTTCTAAGCAACATACACATCAGCGCCGAAAAAAGCTGCCAGGGAGCCATTCGAGCCTGTACATAAATTTGTGTAATTGCCTGATTTTGATATGTTCAATCCAGCATCAAATGAAGGTTAATTTATGGACGAAAAGCAATTGCAGGCTCTGGCTAATGAACTGGCCAAAAATCTCAAAACCCCTGACGATCTCAACCAGTTCGATCGCCTGCTGAAGAAAATCAGCGTTGAGGCGGCTCTCAACGCCGAAATGTCCCACCATCTGGGCTACGATAAAAACCAGCCTAAACCGGGTGCCAACTCTCGCAACGGCTATGCCACAAAGACCGTTACCACCGGCGATGGCCCTCTGGAACTACGCACTCCACGCGATCGTGATGGCTCTTTCGAACCGCAACTGGTGAAGAAGAACCAGACCCGGATCACCGGGATGGATAACCAGATTTTATCGTTGTATGCCAAAGGGATGACCACCCGCGAGATAGCGACTGCGTTCAAAGAGCTGTATGACGCCGATGTCTCACCGGCGCTGGTCTCGAAGGTCACCGATGCCGTGATGGAACAGGTTACAGAATGGCAGAATCGTCCACTGGATGCGGTCTATCCCATTGTTTACCTTGACTGTATCGTTCTGAAGGTCCGGCAGGACAGTCGCGTCATCAATAAATCCGTGTTTCTAGCGCTGGGTATCAACATCGAAGGCCAGAAAGAACTGCTGGGTATGTGGCTGGCCGAAAACGAGGGCGCGAAGTTCTGGCTCAATGTGCTGACCGAACTCAAAAACCGCGGCCTGAACGACATCCTCATAGCCTGTGTCGACGGCCTGAAAGGCTTCCCGGACGCCATCAACACAGTGTATCCGGAAGCCCGCATCCAGCTGTGCATCGTGCATATGGTGCGCAACAGCCTGCGGTTCGTCTCCTGGAAGGACTACAAAGCCGTCACCCGCGACCTGAAAGCCATCTATCAGGCTCCCACGGAAGAAGCGGGCCAGCAGGCGCTGGAAGCGTTCGCCAGCACCTGGGACAGCCGCTACCCGCAGATAAGCCGGAGCTGGCAGGTAAACTGGACCAACCTGGCGACGTTCTTCGCTTACCCGGCAGACATCCGTAAGGTGATCTATACAACGAATGCAATCGAGTCGCTGAACAGCGTGATCCGGCATGCCATCAAAAAGCGTAAGGTGTTCCCGACGGACGACTCGGTGAAAAAGGTGGTGTGGCTGGCAATCCAGGCTGCGTCACAGAAATGGACGATGCCGCTGAGGGACTGGCGTATGGCAATGAGCCGCTTTATTATCGAGTTCGGTGACCGCCTGGACGGTCACTTCTGAGAAAGGCATTTACACAGAATCATGTACAGGGTCAGCCATTCTTATGTCAATTATCATAGCAGAATTCCTATCTACTGCCCCCTTTTCGGCTCGATAATCCGACTGTTATCTGTATGACATCTGGTTTTCACACAAGCTCTTCCGTCCACCTTCCTTTACACCTGTTTCAGGGACACCGTTTTCAGCGCATTCCAGATCAACAGCTTATCCCGATCGTTTAAATTTTCCTGTCGGATGTCGTGCATGAAGCGCGCTTTTTCCTGTTTAGTGAACGGCTCGCCTGACTTTAACCTTTCAGCCACGGTCTGCAGAATGGCATAGCTCAACCGGCTGATTTTATCCCTGACTTCATTGAGTGGGCGTGGTTTCCAGTGGGTTTCCGGCACCGAGAGCCAGTCAGCACGATACCGGTACTGAATCGCTTTCGCGGCATCCATCTGAGCCTGAATAAAAGGTTTCACCGTTTCCCTTTTTATTCCCAGTGCCCCGGCATCCACGACGGCTTTTTCCAGCACCTTTTTTTCTTGGGACAAATCTTCGATCGCCAGATGGTATTGTGCCTTATTGCCGGCAACGTCTTTCATATACGAAAAACGCTGATTAATAAGGCTCCCGACTGAATGACGCTCAGCAGACTCCGCCGTGGTTGTAAAACCTGCTGCAGACAGGGTTAGTATCACTAAACACTGCTGTTTTTTCATAACGCTCCCTTCATATCAATTAACATGATTCAACCACACAGGCATCTGTACAAGCATAGTCCGCCTGATGAAACAATAAGGGTAAGAATCCTACGGGATGCAGTGTCGAACTCCGGCCAGTCCTAAGTCGAGAACCGCATAGAGCATCATGCCTTTTATGTCTTTTGGCTCCGCGGTAGAGAAAAACCGCCTTTTAGGAGATAAAGCAATCAAGTTTATCCATATCGCCTTCCGCACTCGTCTGCTCATCAGGCTTCAGCAGCACTTCTTCTGGGTAGAGGCTGCCAGAGCGACTGCTTTCCAAGTGCTGGGTTTTGGCAGACTGAAATCGCATTGCTTACTCCCAGCAGTATATGTCATATATTCTAGTGTAAGAATGCATTTGGTCTAGTTCTAACTGCAGCAGGATCATACGGAGCGCACTATCAGCTCGTCGTGGTCTGCGCTGCGACGAAGCGGCAGCGGCTTCAGGTGAGGACGCTACTCCTTAACCCGATCCTGATTGTCGCGCCTGTGCCGCATGACCTGCTGAGTGATCAAGGTTTGGTTTACGCCATGATAATGAAAGTACGAGCCGGATTATCCACCACTGAAGAACCGTCAGTGCTTAGGAGTAGATGCGTCGACTCAAGAAGGAGGTGAAGTGAGTTACTTACAAACGGGATATATTAAAAAAACTTCATATTCAATATTTTAACGCAACTCCCCTTTCAATCATCTCTTTCAGTGCTATGACACTACAGTGTCATTCTTGGTTTGTTCTTTAGTTTATCTGCAACTTGATTCAGGTCATGCTGCGTATATGGGACAAGGAACTTCTTTTTGGGAAAGTACTATGAGATTAGCCCATTAGTGATCTTCCGACATACTGATGATGTCCCCAAAGGAGATCGCCATGCATAAAGCCCGATTCACCGAACACCAGATCATTGCCGTTCTGAATTCCGTTGAAACCGGACGTACCGTCAAGGATGTCTACCGTGAAGCCGGTATCTCTGAAGCCTCGTATTACAACTGGAAAGCAAAACATGGCGGTAGGAAGCCTCTGATATCAAAAAGACGAAAGACCAGAAGGATGAAAGCCGATGCCTCAAACAGATGAGCTCAGCCTTGAGTGCCGGGCACTTAAAGACGACATCGAAAAAAGCTTTAAAACCAGTGATAAAACTTGAACTCGTCAGCTATCTGAAGGTGCAATCTGCCATGAGTTTACAGCAGGCATGCAGGACGTTATCGCTGAGCAGTACGGTGTATTTTTATCAGCCTGATACCCGGTATGATGAACCGTTGATCCACACACTGACTGAGCTGGCAGAACGCTTTCCGCGGTACGGTTTTAAGAAGCTGTTCCATCTGCCGTGCAGGCTGCGCAATACATGGAACCATAAGCGTATTCACTGAATTTACTGCCTTGTGAAATTGGATTTTCGTCATAAAGGAAAACATCGGCTGCCAGTGCGTAATCCAGCTCCACTGGCGACGACGCAAGCGTTAAACCAGAGCTAGTCCATCGATTTTATGCACGGTTCGCTGGTCTGTGGCAGACGCTTCAGAGCCTTCAATGTGGTGGATGATTTTAACCGTGAAGCGCTGGCGATAGAAATCGACCTTAATATCCCGGCTCAGCGAGTCATCAATGTGCTGGACAGGATCGTGGTAAACCGCAGCTATCCGTTGAAGATGCGTATGGTAACTAGCCAGAACTGGTCTCGCTGACGCTGGCACAATGCGTCGAAGAACATGGCGTGCAACTCGAATGTATTAAGCTGAGCAAGCCTACACAAAATGATTTTATCGAACGGTTCAACCAGACATACCGGAAAGAAATCCTGGATTTTTAACTGTTCAGAACATTGAATGAAACACAGGAAATTACAGAGCGCTAGCTGATGGAATATAACGACGAGCGGCTACATGAATCCCTGACTAACCTGACGGAAGAATAATACCGGCTTATGGCTGCAAACCGGAAATCTAAAAAAGAGAGTGGGAAAAACAGGTGTGTCAAAATTAGTGTAACACATTGTTTACACATAAAATTATACAGTACCTATAACTACATGATTTTTATACTTTTAAAGTATCTTTATTCTCGGATTTGTTTTTTGACTCTTTAAAGTATTTTTTAAATGTAAATGTTGACAAAAAAAATTAATCATACATAAATATAGTATGTTAGACTAAAGAGAGCTATAACATGGGCATCATTAAAATATTTACAAATTCCGTTGCATGTACTTTTATTATTTTCATTTCAAGCTCCACATATTCATCCTCTGATATAACAGAGTATAAAGATAATGAATTAAAAGAGGTGGCATCACAGAATACATGTCCTGCTGATATTGATTGCGATGATCCTTCATGGTTTTATATGGGAGGTAGACCTGATTGCTGTATGCCTGATTATGTTGCTAAAGGAAAGTGATTTTATAATAACTATTATTTTAATGTGTTGTTCAATTAATAATAAATGTTAACAGGATTAGGTAAAAACCTAAACAGGTTTTAAGTATGGAGTTGGTAATATATATTCACAAATAATTTCGAGTTAAGTTTTTGTATTTGCAATTTATTTGATTTTGAAGTGATATAAAAAACGGCTGAATTGAATTGTAATAATTAAATTTCACATAGTTAAATCATTCACGTGGTAATTTATATCCAAGATGATAAAATCTATCTAAATATTTTTTTGCCTTTTTATTTAAGGCGCACACTTAGTTCTTTCAGTTAAATATTATTTTAATGGGGATACTGCAGAGTTTAAATTTAATAATCAGGTTGTATTGCAATATTAATTTAAGATAACTATGGTCATATTATTGATTGCGAAAGAGATGTTGTTAGTTTATAATCATATTTAACTTTTCCTTATTTAAAGGATGCTTTTATGAATAAAAAAATGTTAACAAATAATATATATAATCATAATCAGATAGCTTGGAATAAAATGGCAAAAGAACAAAGCCCTTGGTCGCAACCAGTGAGCTCTGAAATAATTGCAGAAGCACGTGCAGGAAGATTCAATTTACCTTTGCTGCCAACTAAAATACCTTCAGGATGGCTTCCTGATCAAGTGCAAGGTATGAGTATTTTGTGCCTTGCGGCTTCAGGAGGGCAACAAGCACCTATTTTGGCTGCTGCTGGTGCTGATGTTGTCGTATTTGATGCTTCACCAGAACAATTGGCACTTGATGAACTCGTAGCAAAACGTGAATGTTTGGAATTAAAAACTATTTGTGGGGACATGCGTGATCTTTCCACTTTTTCTGATGAATCATTTGATCTAATCATTCATCCAGTGTCGAATCTTTATGTGCCTGATATAAATATAGTTTGGGATGAGTGCTTCCGTGTATTAAAATATGGCGGACGTTTGCTGAGTAGTTTTTATAATCCTGTAGCATTCGTATTTGATAGGGATCCTTATCTCAAGGAAAAAGGGATAACAAGACCTTGTTATAAGTTACCTTATTCTGATATGAAGGATCTTGAACCCGACTTATTAGAAGATAAAAAAATAAACTCTATACCACTAGTATTTGGGCATACATTAAATGATCAAATTGGTGGGCAATTAGATGCAGGTTTTATTATCAATGGATTTAATGAATCTTTCCACCCTAACCCACGCTTTCTTATAGAAGAGTATGTTCCTGTTTTGATTGCAACCTGTTCGTTAAAAGTAAAGAGTATGAGCTTATGAAACATAGGAAATGTTGTAAACTATAATTTTAACATTTACTTATATACATGCTTTTTGTATGGTATCATGATACTCAATGACAGTTTTTATCTATAAACGGGTGATTAAGATATGTTTTATGTTTTATGTTTTATGTTTTATGTTTTATGTTTTATGTTTTTTATTGTAAAAAAATGCAGTTATACTTCTAAAATATTTCTTTAGATTACTATTCATAATAATAGGTTGTAAATGAATAAACTAAAGTTACGATTGGTTGAGTGACTGTTACTCTATAAATTCAGCACAAAATGTGTGCTGACTTTGCCTATATCCTTGATCAAAAGAAGGCTTAGTTAACATTTTACAGGGTGTCTAATTAATGAAAAAATTAATTTTACAAGGTGAAGGTAATTCAATCTTTGGAAAAGATTCCAATGCTTATCATGAAGGTAGACCTAATTATCCTTCGAGAATATATACTTTATTACGTGAGTATAATAATGGTCGACCATTTAATAATGCTTTCGAAGTCGGTCCTGGTACGGGGCAGGCAACCGAAAATTTACTCAAAATGGGACTGTCTGTGACAGCAGTAGAATCCGATTCAAAATTATCAGATGATCTAACTCGAAGGTTGTGTGAATTGTATCCAGAGCGACTTAAAGTTATTAATTTGAAGTTCGAAGAATCATTGCTTGCATCTGAATATTTCGATCTTGGTATTGCAGCCACATCTTGGCACTGGATAGATCAATTATCAGGAACATTAGAAGCATTCAGAATTATTAAGCCAGGAGGATGTTTTGCAATCTGGTGGACCGTGTTTCAAGACCGGTGGAAAAAGGACGATTTTTATCAAAAAACAGAACATCTTTTTCGATGTCTTAGCTTTACTCCTTCTTATCAAGGCAGAGATATTACACCATTTGGTTTACAGAAAACAGCAAGAACAGAAGCTCTTGTTAGGGCTGGATTTGTTGATGTTATAAACGAAGTCGTAGACTGGCATACTGAAATGAGTGCATCTCAGACAAAGGCTCTCATTTCGACTTTTTCACCTGTGTTAAAGCTGGAAGAGAAAGAACGAGTTTCTTTACTTGATGAGATTGAGCGTATTGTCAATATAGAGTTCGGTGGGAAAGTGACTCGATACTTTTCCTCTGTTATCTATCTTGGCCGTAAGCCCGATAACTTTATATTTTAAAGATTATATTTTTGAACTGCCTCTGGGATCTTGGATACTAAACCCCTGTGAGAAATTTTTTACTGACTAACATCTGGAAACATTATCATGCTAAATTTGTGTATTAGCTATTTTTTTTCATTTTAACAGGAATAATATCCGCCATGCAAAAAGATCAACTATACCAATGACCCTGACCCAAAATCCTGCGCCATTCAGAAACAGAATGCCGGCATTGTCTACACTCCCTGAACGGAGGTGGTGCCGATGAAAAAATCACGATTCACCGAAGAGCAGATTTTTTTGCACTGAAGCAAGCCGAACCGGTGACGTCTGTGCCTGAGGTCTGCCGTAAGCTGGGAGTGATTTTACACTACTGGAAGCTGAATATGGCGTCCTGAGCCTTCCCACCATGATCGGGAAAAACCATGTTGGTACAGATCCAAAGTTTATCTCTTGTGAACGGTCGGTTAGGCTATCACGATATTCAGAAAATTATCCCTTAGGGGATCTTTTATCCGTGAATTCCAGGCTATGCCAGTTTGCCATGTTGTATATTCGCCTTCCAGAGCAATAAGATTTACCCCTGATGAAAGAATATATCGGACACTTTCTGGTAGAAGAGCCACTCCATAACCAGCAGCGACAAGTGCCAGTAGGGTTTGAATATCATCGGCAGCAGCCACTTTTTTAGAGAACAAGTTATGCGACATCAGGAAGCGGGAAGTTTGTGTTGACAATCCTTCCCCGCGGTTTGGCGAAAGCTGGAGAAGAAGGTTTTTTTCAATCAATTTCAGTGCTGTCTCTCCTAAACCGGTAAGACAGTTTGATGCTACAGCAAGGACCAGCTTTTCTTCCGCCAGAACCTTACTTTGCAATTCATCAAAAACAGGTAACCGTACAAAGCCAGCCTGGAGATTTCCTTCAAGCAACTCGCGGCACTGCACCATTGAAGGCATATCATTAAGAAAAACCTGTATATCAGCAAACAAACTTCGAAAAATTGCAACTTTTTCAGGGGCTAAGCGAAAAGATGAAATGCCAAATCCCAGCATTATTTTGCAGGTATTACCTTTTTGTATATCCCCCGCCTTTCTTAGAAATTTTTCATAGTAGTTCACAGCCTCGTACGCCTCATGAAGCAACTGCTCCCCAGCTATAGTCAATTTTGCACCATGGCGGCCGCGTTGGAAAAGTGTTACTCCAGAGAGGTTTTCAAGCATTTGAATCTGCTTTGTCAGTGCAGGCTGTGTTACACTGGACTGACCCCACGACAGTAGATAAATTCTGTCCTCACGACGATGTCAGTCCATTCTTGTATGCCATTCGTCTGACAGAAGACAGAAAAAATGCATTACGTCTTACAGCAAAGATGATTTCCGCATTTTAAGTTCTTGAAATCCACTTGCAGTTAATTTTAAATGCAGTTGAGAAACTTGAAGAGGAAACAGGTTTCTCATTTTTACTCACTCCTGAAGGAGCCATTAAGTCTATAAAAAACGCTCTGTTGCGGAGCTAATTGCAGAGAAGAAATCTAAATTAATTCCATAAGGAGCAAAATGAAACAGGAAAAGAAAGATGTATTCAATTGGTTTTCAAAGGGGGGAGGGGAATATGCTCGCTACAGGCCAGAATACCCGGCTGAGATTGCTAAGTTTCTTAGCGGGTTATCAGACAGCAAAAAAGTGCTCTGGATGTAGGTTGTGGTACCGGTCAGCTTACCCGACTACTTTCCATCTACTTTGAAAGAGTTATCGGCGTTGATCCAAGCGAAGATCAGCTTAGTGAGGTACATCTGATTTTCCAGATATTACTGTCATCCTTCGATGCCGCACACCAGTCAATAAAGCCATGAACGTCAAGGTATATGTGTAACTCCTTGAAAATAATGCTAATAAATTAAAGTTTAACCATTGGTTGAAGCGGTTAGGTTATCCAGGTGGTACAGTCTGGATGAGGGAGGCATGTGAAGAGAAATCCTTCTTACTTGCAATCAGCATCAGTTTAGGCTCTTAACTGCAAATCAGTAACGTCATATCTGCAAACCTACCGCCAGTATTCTGCCGCGCAGGCTGAAGCCACCTAATGTTAAGTAACGATTTAAACTGTGCGGTTGTTATCAGTTTTTCCTCTGCCTGATATCCAGCTTCCATTGCCAACGTCAGTTGTAAATTTATCTTAAGACTCTTAAACATGCTCCTCATATACAGGGTTATGACCTGATATCACTGGTGTGTCGCATTGTTGTCGTGATTGTGTCGTATACGACGCCGGGCTAATATGCGAATATTTACACAGGCATTGAAGAGGACGATAACAATGACGACTGTCGGTGAAAAGGTGAAAACGTATCGCCTGCAAAAAGCTTGGTCGCAGGAACAACTGGCTGAAGTCACCTCTCTTTCTGTAAGGACCGTGCAGCGTACCGAAAAAGGTCAGAAGCCGAGTCTGGAAACACTCAGCGCACTTGCCTCTGCCTTTGGTGTTAATGTTTCTGAACTCTCGGAAGAGACTTACGTAGCCAGCAATGCTCTTGATGAACGTATCAGTGAAGCCAAAATTCAGGTAGCACAAGAAACCTCGTTTTACAGGATTCTTGTTACTGCAGTTCTGGTATGCACAGTATTAGTGATAATTAACTATCTTTTTACTCCGAAAAGTTACTGGTCCGTTATGGTGGTTGTTATATGGGGGAGCCTTGTTACATTCAGGGCAATAAGAGTGTTTATCATTCGTGGAAAAATTGCCTTATGGCAACAACGCAGGTTGCAGAAAATTCTTCGGTCAGGAAATAAAAAACTGGATAATAAAGCCACTGAAAGGTGATAATGTTTCGATTCAATTTGTATTAAAAAAGATTCACTTTCGTAAATGAGGAAAATTATGGATATAGCACTCTTTTTAAGAGAAACACCCGTCTGGGTATGGATCCTGTTGGCATTTTTATTGCGCCGCGGTTTTGCTGCTCTTTATGATCGGGAGATGACAACCGGTCGGCTGTTTTTTCTCCCGGTGATTTTTCTTGTCTGGGGAGCATATGGTGCTATCACCGAGACAGAACTGGCTGGCGTAAGTCTTATAATGATGGCTGCAGGACTGCTCGCAGGAACCGCTCTTGGATACAGATTGTGGCGCTCACAGCCACCGCTGAGAGATTCTGATAATCCGGGCATGATTATCAGAGCCGGGACACCGCTGACCCTGGGACTGATTGTGATTACTTTTTGCATGAAGTTTATCCTTACCTCAGCTATTTATCTGCAGCCTGGATTAGAGTCATCCGCAAGTTTTTGTATGTTGTTTGGCGGTGTGACGGGGCTTGTTGATGGTGTATTCTGGGGGGGGGCCCTGAGACTCTTCATACCTTGGTACAACAAAAGATGATTAACCGTAACTGCCTGTAATCGAAATCGCACCTACCCGCGATCAATTAGCCTGGTGAAACAGAAATTTTCTTCTGCGGTAAGCGATGGACATCCGGTTAGAGTTGACCCAAAGTAGGCAACCAAATGAGACTGTTTTTCTATCTCACTTGTTTCTTATTGTCTCGTCCCGGCGCCAGGTTTGTATCATCAAAAGTCCAACTAGACAGTATCAATCATTAAGGTACTATACGGCTACCACCGCGTTTCAACCTGAGTTCAGGCTCTAACCCCGCAGACGCAAATCCTTCGCGATATAAGCTGTGAAACCATCTGAGCAGAAAAAACCAGGTGCAGCGGCCGTACTGGAAGGTGCGAGTTAGAGCTGTTACTGGATTCCTGTGCTCCGGAGATACGACCCGCGTGGCTTGTCTCGCCCTCAGCGTTAAGGAGCTGCAGGATATCGTGTTTGCCCTGATTCAGCAGGGCGTAACACTCAGCAGCAGGCAAACTTTCCTCTACTGGCACATCTTGCAGCTAATAAATTAGAATATGTTTTAACCACAATTACAAGCGAGCATACTGAATACTGATATCAGAATAGTACAGCATATAAATATCTATTCAATGCATACCATCGAAGTTACCTGAAAATTTATTTCCGTTAAACAATGTATTACTTTGATGTTTTTTGAAACATCCTGAAGCATTATTCCAGATCTTGAAATAACGTTGCTAAATTATATGGTATTTATAATACTGTGTTTTACTCATTCTGAATGATGCAGATACTGAAAATAAATAGAGCCTAAACAAAATTAAAATAATGAATGTCAACCCGCAATGTGTATCCTTAATAAACACATATAAAATATCATTCTTTTAATGATGCGTGTATTTTTAGATTTAATGTTCTGCTTTGAATTATATGGTTTTTTCTAAAGAGTGTTAAGTTTTATAATTGAGGCTAACTATCAATGTCGATTATCTTTTAATCCCTCCCCTATCAAAACTCCTTGCTTACTTTTTCTTGTAAAGCCGAAGGGAGGCATGTATGTTTACCTTATGAAAAACTCACAGCGATTTAACTAATTTTGTCTTGAATAAACACTCCGATACAAGGAAGTACAAAAAATGACAACAAAACAAAATTCATGTTTTTTTTCCCGACGGAAGATGTTTTCTCCTGCGCTGCGATCACTTGTCTGGATAAATATTGTCATACAGGTAGCTTTCCCGCTTGTTGTGGCTTTTACACCATTAATGGCTGGGGCTGAGCAACATTTTCTGCAAGCATCGCCCTTAACTCTGCGTATGCAGGAACAAACCCCGGGAGTCGGGGAAACCTCTTACTCAGCGACCAAAAAAAATAATCTAACAATGGAAAAGTTCCACATCTTCGCGCGTAGCCAGAATAGCCCGCAGCCTGGGGATAATGTGGACATACCGCTGATGAAGGCAGAGGATACTAAAACCACGACAGATGCCCTCCCCGAAAGGTCCACCTCTGCAGAAGAAGGCGATGAGCAGGCGCAGAAAGTTGCCGGGTATGCCTCACAGGCTGGGAGCTTCCTGGCTGGCAGCGCGAAAAGTGATGCGACAGTTTCCATGGCCCGGGGTATAACCACCGGCGAGGCGGGCGGAGCCCTTCAGCAGTGGCTGAGTCACTTCGGTACTGCCCGCGTGCAGCTGGACGCGGACAAAAACTTCTCCCTGAAGAACTCGCAGTTCGACCTGCTGATGCCCCTGTATGACCAGGACAATGAGATGGTTTTCTCCCAGGGTAGCCTGCACCGCACCGACAGCAGGTCCCAGGCTAATCTCGGCGCCGGGTGGCGCCACTTCACCCCCACATACATGCTGGGGGGGAACATGTTCGGGGACTACGACCTGTCCCGGGATCACGCGCGTATGGGAGTTGGGGTGGAATACTGGCGGGACTTCCTGAGGTTGAGTATCAACAGTTACATGCGTCTGACGGGATGGAAAGACTCTCCGGACCTGGCGGATTATCAGGAGCAGCCAGCGAACGGCTGGGATGTCCGGGCGCAAGCCTGGGTACCGTCGCTGCCGCAGCTGGGCGGCAAGCTTACGTATGAGCAGTACTATGGCAAAGAAGTCGCCCTGTTCGGGGTGGACAGCCGCCAGAGGAACCCGCATGCCATCACGGCCGGGATTAACTATACCCCGGTGCCGCTGATTACCCTGGGGGCGGAGCAGCGTCAGGGCCAGTCAGGCAAAAGCGACGCCAGGCTAACGATAGGGATGAACTACCAGCCGGGAGTGCCGTGGCGTACCCAGCTGGACCCGACAGCGGTGGCTGCCATTCGTAGTCTCACCGGCAGCCGGTATGACCTGGTGGAGCGCAACAACAACATCGTACTGGAGTACCGTAAGAAAGAAGTTATCCGGTTGCACACAGCAGAACTGGTGATGGGGCACCCCGGTGAACAGAAATCCCTGGGGGTGTCGGTGACCAGCACTTACGGGTTGTCCCGCATCGACTGGGATGCACAGGCTCTGAGTGCAGCCGGTGGTAAAATCACACAGAACGGCGCAGATTACGCGGTGGTGCTCCCGGCGTACCAGTCATCGGCGCAGGGTGTAAACACGTACACCGTCAGCGGTGTGGCGGTTGACACGAAGGGCAACCGCTCTGACAGGAGTGACACTCAGGTGACGGTGCAGGCGCCTGAGGTGAACAAACAGACCTCGACCTTCACGCCTGTAAGCAGCGTGCTCCCGGCGGACGGGAAGAGCACGCAGGTGCTGACCCTGACGCTGCGGGATGAAAATAACCAGCCGGTGGACATTGATGTGAAGGACATCAGTCTGAAAACCAGCGTACCGCAAAGCGCCGCGGTATCGGCGCTGACTCGAAAATCTGCCGGGGTCTACACCGTTACAGTGACGGCGGGCATGGATGTGGAGATGGTAACCCTGACGCCGTCGTTGAGTGGTATCACATTATCTCCGGCTGAGGTGACCATCAACAGTACCGCGCCGGATGCAGGGCAATCGGTATTCACGGCGACTCCGGAGACCATTGTCGCTGACAATACGGCCACCTCCGCGCTGACTCTGGTTGCGAAGGACGCGCAGGGCAATCCTCTGACGAACCTGAAGGGCAGTCTGACGTTTGTGGTGAAGGACAGCAGCGGTCAGACACCAGCCAGCGGGGTTATTACAGAAAGCGCTATAATGGAGAGTGGTATAAAAGGGATGTATACAGCAAATATGAAGGGAGTCGTAGCGGATAAATACACGGTGGTACCAGAATACAATGGTACCGCAATGGGTAGTTTGAGTACCACAGTAACTTTAACTTCGAATCCCTCGTATATGGACTCCGGTATTGTGACGGACAGAGACAGCTATGTTACCGGTGAAGACATGATGGTGACGGTAACGCTGAAGGATGCGCTGGGTAATGCTGTGACCGGTGCGTCAGCCCTGCTGACCGGTAACGCGGTGACGGTGCCGGACGCGACGCTGAAGAGCGGTGGCTGGAAGGACAACGGAGACGGTACCTACACGGCGACATACGCAGCCACCACTGCAGGCACGGGTCTGAAGGCGGTGCTGAAGCTGGCGGACTGGAGTGGTACGACAGAGTCAGCCGTGTACGCCATCACGGCGGGCCAGCCGGCACAGTCGCAATCCGGTATTGTGACGGACAGAGACAGCTATGTTACCGGTGAAGACATGATGGTGACGGTAACGCTGAAGGATGCGCTGGGTAATGCTGTGACCGGTGCGTCAGCCCTGCTGACCGGTAACGCGGTGACGGTGCCGGACGCGACGCTGAAGAGCGGTGGCTGGAAGGACAACGGAGACGGTACCTACACGGCGACATACGCAGCCACCACTGCAGGCACGGGTCTGAAGGCGGTGCTGAAGCTGGCGGACTGGAGTGGTACGACAGAGTCAGCCGTGTACGCCATCACGGCGGGCCAGCCGGCACAGTCGCAATCCGGTATTGTGACGGACAGAGACAGCTATGTTACCGGTGAAGACATGATGGTGACGGTAACGCTGAAGGATGCGCTGGGTAATGCTGTGACCGGTGCGTCAGCCCTGCTGACCGGTAACGCGGTGACGGTGCCGGACGCGACGCTGAAGAGCGGTGGCTGGAAGGACAACGGAGACGGTACCTACACGGCGACATACGCAGCCACCACTGCAGGCACGGGTCTGAAGGCGGTGCTGAAGCTGGCGGACTGGAGTGGTACGACAGAGTCAGCCGTGTACGCCATCACGGCGGGCCAGCCGGCACAGTCGCAATCCGGTATTGTGACGGACAGAGACAGCTATGTTACCGGTGAAGACATGATGGTGACGGTAACGCTGAAGGATGCGCTGGGTAATGCTGTGACCGGTGCGTCAGCCCTGCTGACCGGTAACGCGGTGACGGTGCCGGACGCGACGCTGAAGAGCGGTGGCTGGAAGGACAACGGAGACGGTACCTACACGGCGACATACGCAGCCACCACTGCAGGCACGGGTCTGAAGGCGGTGCTGAAGCTGGCGGACTGGAGTGGTACGACAGAGTCAGCCGTGTACGCCATCACGGCGGGCCAGCCGGCACAGTCGCAATCCGGTATTGTGACGGACAGAGACAGCTATGTTACCGGTGAAGACATGATGGTGACGGTAACGCTGAAGGATGCGCTGGGTAATGCTGTGACCGGTGCGTCAGCCCTGCTGACCGGTAACGCGGTGACGGTGCCGGACGCGACGCTGAAGAGCGGTGGCTGGAAGGACAACGGAGACGGTACCTACACGGCGACATACGCAGCCACCACTGCAGGCACGGGTCTGAAGGCGGTGCTGAAGCTGGCGGACTGGAGTGGTACGACAGAGTCAGCCGTGTACGCCATCACGGCGGGCCAGCCGGCACAGTCGCAATCCGGTATTGTGACGGACAGAGACAGCTATGTTACCGGTGAAGACATGATGGTGACGGTAACGCTGAAGGATGCGCTGGGTAATGCTGTGACCGGTGCGTCAGCCCTGCTGACCGGTAACGCGGTGACGGTGCCGGACGCGACGCTGAAGAGCGGTGGCTGGAAGGACAACGGAGACGGTACCTACACGGCGACATACGCAGCCACCACTGCAGGCACGGGTCTGAAGGCGGTGCTGAAGCTGGCGGACTGGAGTGGTACGACAGAGTCAGCCGTGTACGCCATCACGGCGGGCCAGCCGGCACAGTCGCAATCCGGTATTGTGACGGACAGAGACAGCTATGTTACCGGTGAAGACATGATGGTGACGGTAACGCTGAAGGATGCGCTGGGTAATGCTGTGACCGGTGCGTCAGCCCTGCTGACCGGTAACGCGGTGACGGTGCCGGACGCGACGCTGAAGAGCGGTGGCTGGAAGGACAACGGAGACGGTACCTACACGGCGACATACGCAGCCACCACTGCAGGCACGGGTCTGAAGGCGGTGCTGAAGCTGGCGGACTGGAGTGGTACGACAGAGTCAGCCGTGTACGCCATCACGGCGGGCCAGCCGGCACAGTCGCAATCCGGTATTGTGACGGACAGAGACAGCTATGTTACCGGTGAAGACATGATGGTGACGGTAACGCTGAAGGATGCGCTGGGTAATGCTGTGACCGGTGCGTCAGCCCTGCTGACCGGTAACGCGGTGACGGTGCCGGACGCGACGCTGAAGAGCGGTGGCTGGAAGGACAACGGAGACGGTACCTACACGGCGACATACGCAGCCACCACTGCAGGCACGGGTCTGAAGGCGGTGCTGAAGCTGGCGGACTGGAGTGGTACGACAGAGTCAGCCGTGTACGCCATCACGGCGGGCCAGCCGGCACAGTCGCAATCCGGTATTGTGACGGACAGAGACAGCTATGTTACCGGTGAAGACATGATGGTGACGGTAACGCTGAAGGATGCGCTGGGTAATGCTGTGACCGGTGCGTCAGCCCTGCTGACCGGTAACGCGGTGACGGTGCCGGACGCGACGCTGAAGAGCGGTGGCTGGAAGGACAACGGAGACGGTACCTACACGGCGACATACGCAGCCACCACTGCAGGCACGGGTCTGAAGGCGGTGCTGAAGCTGGCGGACTGGAGTGGTACGACAGAGTCAGCCGTGTACGCCATCACGGCGGGCCAGCCGGCACAGTCGCAATCCGGTATTGTGACGGACAGAGACAGCTATGTTACCGGTGAAGACATGATGGTGACGGTAACGCTGAAGGATGCGCTGGGTAATGCTGTGACCGGTGCGTCAGCCCTGCTGACCGGTAACGCGGTGACGGTGCCGGACGCGACGCTGAAGAGCGGTGGCTGGAAGGACAACGGAGACGGTACCTACACGGCGACATACGCAGCCACCACTGCAGGCACGGGTCTGAAGGCGGTGCTGAAGCTGGCGGACTGGAGTGGTACGACAGAGTCAGCCGTGTACGCCATCACGGCGGGCCAGCCGGCACAGTCGCAATCCGGTATTGTGACGGACAGAGACAGCTATGTTACCGGTGAAGACATGATGGTGACGGTAACGCTGAAGGATGCGCTGGGTAATGCTGTGACCGGTGCGTCAGCCCTGCTGACCGGTAACGCGGTGACGGTGCCGGACGCGACGCTGAAGAGCGGTGGCTGGAAGGACAACGGAGACGGTACCTACACGGCGACATACGCAGCCACCACTGCAGGCACGGGTCTGAAGGCGGTGCTGAAGCTGGCGGACTGGAGTGGTACGACAGAGTCAGCCGTGTACGCCATCACGGCGGGCCAGCCGGCACAGTC
Organism: Enterobacter sp. WI-ESBL-E8; assembly: GCF_053364895.1. NCBI lineage: Bacteria > Pseudomonadati > Pseudomonadota > Gammaproteobacteria > Enterobacterales > Enterobacteriaceae > Enterobacter > Enterobacter sp. WI-ESBL-E8. The sequence goes on along the minus strand of NZ_JBRWXJ010000002.1, from coordinate 43,739 downwards.
GCAATCCGGTATTGTGACGGACAGAGACAGCTATGTTACCGGTGAAGACATGATGGTGACGGTAACGCTGAAGGATGCGCTGGGTAATGCTGTGACCGGTGCGTCAGCCCTGCTGACCGGTAACGCGGTGACGGTGCCGGACGCGACGCTGAAGAGCGGTGGCTGGAAGGACAACGGAGACGGTACCTACACGGCGACATACGCAGCCACCACTGCAGGCACGGGTCTGAAGGCGGTGCTGAAGCTGGCGGACTGGAGTGGTACGACAGAGTCAGCCGTGTACGCCATCACGGCGGGCCAGCCGGCACAGTCGCAATCCGGTATTGTGACGGACAGAGACAGCTATGTTACCGGTGAAGACATGATGGTGACGGTAACGCTGAAGGATGCGCTGGGTAATGCTGTGACCGGTGCGTCAGCCCTGCTGACCGGTAACGCGGTGACGGTGCCGGACGCGACGCTGAAGAGCGGTGGCTGGAAGGACAACGGAGACGGTACCTACACGGCGACATACGCAGCCACCACTGCAGGCACGGGTCTGAAGGCGGTGCTGAAGCTGGCGGACTGGAGTGGTACGACAGAGTCAGCCGTGTACGCCATCACGGCGGGCCAGCCGGCACAGTCGCAATCCGGTATTGTGACGGACAGAGACAGCTATGTTACCGGTGAAGACATGATGGTGACGGTAACGCTGAAGGATGCGCTGGGTAATGCTGTGACCGGTGCGTCAGCCCTGCTGACCGGTAACGCGGTGACGGTGCCGGACGCGACGCTGAAGAGCGGTGGCTGGAAGGACAACGGAGACGGTACCTACACGGCGACATACGCAGCCACCACTGCAGGCACGGGTCTGAAGGCGGTGCTGAAGCTGGCGGACTGGAGTGGTACGACAGAGTCAGCCGTGTACGCCATCACGGCGGGCCAGCCGGCACAGTCGCAATCCGGTATTGTGACGGACAGAGACAGCTATGTTACCGGTGAAGACATGATGGTGACGGTAACGCTGAAGGATGCGCTGGGTAATGCTGTGACCGGTGCGTCAGCCCTGCTGACCGGTAACGCGGTGACGGTGCCGGACGCGACGCTGAAGAGCGGTGGCTGGAAGGACAACGGAGACGGTACCTACACGGCGACATACGCAGCCACCACTGCAGGCACGGGTCTGAAGGCGGTGCTGAAGCTGGCGGACTGGAGTGGTACGACAGAGTCAGCCGTGTACGCCATCACGGCGGGCCAGCCGGCACAGTCGCAATCCGGTATTGTGACGGACAGAGACAGCTATGTTACCGGTGAAGACATGATGGTGACGGTAACGCTGAAGGATGCGCTGGGTAATGCTGTGACCGGTGCGTCAGCCCTGCTGACCGGTAACGCGGTGACGGTGCCGGACGCGACGCTGAAGAGCGGTGGCTGGAAGGACAACGGAGACGGTACCTACACGGCGACATACGCAGCCACCACTGCAGGCACGGGTCTGAAGGCGGTGCTGAAGCTGGCGGACTGGAGTGGTACGACAGAGTCAGCCGTGTACGCCATCACGGCGGGCCAGCCGGCACAGTCGCAATCCGGTATTGTGACGGACAGAGACAGCTATGTTACCGGTGAAGACATGATGGTGACGGTAACGCTGAAGGATGCGCTGGGTAATGCTGTGACCGGTGCGTCAGCCCTGCTGACCGGTAACGCGGTGACGGTGCCGGACGCGACGCTGAAGAGCGGTGGCTGGAAGGACAACGGAGACGGTACCTACACGGCGACATACGCAGCCACCACTGCAGGCACGGGTCTGAAGGCGGTGCTGAAGCTGGCGGACTGGAGTGGTACGACAGAGTCAGCCGTGTACGCCATCACGGCGGGCCAGCCGGCACAGTCGCAATCCGGTATTGTGACGGACAGAGACAGCTATGTTACCGGTGAAGACATGATGGTGACGGTAACGCTGAAGGATGCGCTGGGTAATGCTGTGACCGGTGCGTCAGCCCTGCTGACCGGTAACGCGGTGACGGTGCCGGACGCGACGCTGAAGAGCGGTGGCTGGAAGGACAACGGAGACGGTACCTACACGGCGACATACGCAGCCACCACTGCAGGCACGGGTCTGAAGGCGGTGCTGAAGCTGGCGGACTGGAGTGGTACGACAGAGTCAGCCGTGTACGCCATCACGGCGGGCCAGCCGGCACAGTCGCAATCCGGTATTGTGACGGACAGAGACAGCTATGTTACCGGTGAAGACATGATGGTGACGGTAACGCTGAAGGATGCGCTGGGTAATGCTGTGACCGGTGCGTCAGCCCTGCTGACCGGTAACGCGGTGACGGTGCCGGACGCGACGCTGAAGAGCGGTGGCTGGAAGGACAACGGAGACGGTACCTACACGGCGACATACGCAGCCACCACTGCAGGCACGGGTCTGAAGGCGGTGCTGAAGCTGGCGGACTGGAGTGGTACGACAGAGTCAGCCGTGTACGCCATCACGGCGGGCCAGCCGGCACAGTCGCAATCCGGTATTGTGACGGACAGAGACAGCTATGTTACCGGTGAAGACATGATGGTGACGGTAACGCTGAAGGATGCGCTGGGTAATGCTGTGACCGGTGCGTCAGCCCTGCTGACCGGTAACGCGGTGACGGTGCCGGACGCGACGCTGAAGAGCGGTGGCTGGAAGGACAACGGAGACGGTACCTACACGGCGACATACGCAGCCACCACTGCAGGCACGGGTCTGAAGGCGGTGCTGAAGCTGGCGGACTGGAGTGGTACGACAGAGTCAGCCGTGTACGCCATCACGGCGGGCCAGCCGGCACAGTCGCAATCCGGTATTGTGACGGACAGAGACAGCTATGTTACCGGTGAAGACATGATGGTGACGGTAACGCTGAAGGATGCGCTGGGTAATGCTGTGACCGGTGCGTCAGCCCTGCTGACCGGTAACGCGGTGACGGTGCCGGACGCGACGCTGAAGAGCGGTGGCTGGAAGGACAACGGAGACGGTACCTACACGGCGACATACGCAGCCACCACTGCAGGCACGGGTCTGAAGGCGGTGCTGAAGCTGGCGGACTGGAGTGGTACGACAGAGTCAGCCGTGTACGCCATCACGGCGGGCCAGCCGGCACAGTCGCAATCCGGTATTGTGACGGACAGAGACAGCTATGTTACCGGTGAAGACATGATGGTGACGGTAACGCTGAAGGATGCGCTGGGTAATGCTGTGACCGGTGCGTCAGCCCTGCTGACCGGTAACGCGGTGACGGTGCCGGACGCGACGCTGAAGAGCGGTGGCTGGAAGGACAACGGAGACGGTACCTACACGGCGACATACGCAGCCACCACTGCAGGCACGGGTCTGAAGGCGGTGCTGAAGCTGGCGGACTGGAGTGGTACGACAGAGTCAGCCGTGTACGCCATCACGGCGGGCCAGCCGGCACAGTCGCAATCCGGTATTGTGACGGACAGAGACAGCTATGTTACCGGTGAAGACATGATGGTGACGGTAACGCTGAAGGATGCGCTGGGTAATGCTGTGACCGGTGCGTCAGCCCTGCTGACCGGTAACGCGGTGACGGTGCCGGACGCGACGCTGAAGAGCGGTGGCTGGAAGGACAACGGAGACGGTACCTACACGGCGACATACGCAGCCACCACTGCAGGCACGGGTCTGAAGGCGGTGCTGAAGCTGGCGGACTGGAGTGGTACGACAGAGTCAGCCGTGTACGCCATCACGGCGGGCCAGCCGGCACAGTCGCAATCCGGTATTGTGACGGACAGAGACAGCTATGTTACCGGTGAAGACATGATGGTGACGGTAACGCTGAAGGATGCGCTGGGTAATGCTGTGACCGGTGCGTCAGCCCTGCTGACCGGTAACGCGGTGACGGTGCCGGACGCGACGCTGAAGAGCGGTGGCTGGAAGGACAACGGAGACGGTACCTACACGGCGACATACGCAGCCACCACTGCAGGCACGGGTCTGAAGGCGGTGCTGAAGCTGGCGGACTGGAGTGGTACGACAGAGTCAGCCGTGTACGCCATCACGGCGGGCCAGCCGGCACAGTCGCAATCCGGTATTGTGACGGACAGAGACAGCTATGTTACCGGTGAAGACATGATGGTGACGGTAACGCTGAAGGATGCGCTGGGTAATGCTGTGACCGGTGCGTCAGCCCTGCTGACCGGTAACGCGGTGACGGTGCCGGACGCGACGCTGAAGAGCGGTGGCTGGAAGGACAACGGAGACGGTACCTACACGGCGACATACGCAGCCACCACTGCAGGCACGGGTCTGAAGGCGGTGCTGAAGCTGGCGGACTGGAGTGGTACGACAGAGTCAGCCGTGTACGCCATCACGGCGGGCCAGCCGGCACAGTCGCAATCCGGTATTGTGACGGACAGAGACAGCTATGTTACCGGTGAAGACATGATGGTGACGGTAACGCTGAAGGATGCGCTGGGTAATGCTGTGACCGGTGCGTCAGCCCTGCTGACCGGTAACGCGGTGACGGTGCCGGACGCGACGCTGAAGAGCGGTGGCTGGAAGGACAACGGAGACGGTACCTACACGGCGACATACGCAGCCACCACTGCAGGCACGGGTCTGAAGGCGGTGCTGAAGCTGGCGGACTGGAGTGGTACGACAGAGTCAGCCGTGTACGCCATCACGGAACGCGTGTTTATAAAAGATCTTCTCGCTGGTGACTATCGGTTTTCTCCTGATTCTGGATTTCCTTCAACAGGTTATAAAGGGGCGGAATTCAGAATTGAGCTTAATGCGACCAATGTCTCTGACTATGATTGGACATCCAACCAATCATGGGTTTCTGTCAGTAATGGCATAGTAACTTTTTCGGATACAGGGAATAATGACGCTGTTACTATAACAGGTAAACTAAAAAACGGCGATGTAACAGTAAGTTATACATTTAGGCTGAGTGCTTGGTTTGATTTTAGCGCTGGATCAAGTGTAGTTTATCCAGAGGCTGTTAATCACTGTAATAGCCTACCGGGGTATACATTGCCGACTATAAATCAATTAGTTTCAGCAAAGGGTAATATTCGTGCTGTTGGAACCTGGTGGGGCGAATGGGGGAGTGACAGATATTATCCCAAATCAGATATTAAGCCTGAAGCATATTGGTCAAGTACGGTGGGTGGCGGTACATGGCCATATTTTTACTATTGGGTTATTTATGCTGATACTGGGGTATATCATGCTGCGTATACGGGGGATTCACTCTATGTAGTCTGTCGGAAGGATTTAGCAGGATGAATATTGTAAGTTTTGTTTTGATTTAAATTTTAGTATATAAAATATGCTAGCCATAGAATGGTAGGGTGATGATGAGATAATTAACATGCCATGATGTTCTTGGGGGGGGCTTGCTCCCCATGTAAGTGATATAAGCATAAAAGCGTAAACATACATGGTGGATAGCCTTCCATGTTTCTTGGTTGAGTTGAAAAGGTGGTATATGAAACTATTTCTAACATCAATGTACTTTGGGAATAACGCTGATGCGTTAGCGCTATTGCATAGTGGTTCAAGGAAAGTTGCAATATGTCTTAACGCTAATGATTTTTTAGGTGATGCGGGGAGATTAAAGTATTTTAATAAGACATCAAAGGATTTTGAATGTTTAGGTTTTGAGGTGGAGGAAATAGATTTAAGACACTATTTTGGCAAACCCAATCAATTAAAGATGTATCTTGATACGGTCGGCATATTTTGGGCGGCTGGAGGTAACACTTTCAATCTTCGCCGTGCTTTTAAATACTCAGGCATGGATGTGTTATTACCTGAGATTCTTAAAGGAGATCACTTTATTTATGGTGGCTTTAGCGCTGGAGCGTGCATAATGTCACCTTCACTTACTGGTCTTAATCTTGTTGATAACCCTGAGGAAATACCTGCTGGATATGACAAAGACATCGTTTGGAGTGGATTAAACTTAGTTGATTACCAAATCGTACCACATTATAATTCAGTTAATAAGAGTCTCGCAAAGTTGATGCAAGACATCATCATAATGTATGATAAAGAAAATATTGTCTATAAGACTTTGACTGATGAGCAGATTTTAATTGTCCATGGTTTAGTTTGATTTTTTACCACTCAGGCATTCTTGAGTTTGTGTGTGAATGAAATGATGTGTATTTTAAGCATCTTTGAAACCTTTATTCATACATTGGTAAAGTGTTTCTAAAATTATCCAGGGTTAAATAATTAAATATAAACTTGTATAGGGAGTGTTCTATAAAACTAATATTCTCCACAGGTGTATGATAAATGTACATTACTGTTCGATATATTGCCTTGGAGTTGTTCCGGTCATAGTGCGAAAAAAATAAATGAATGCGCTATCACTTGCGAATCCTAATGCCTGTGCTGTGTCAGTGATGCGTTGCCCGTCAGAGAGCATTTCTACTGCTTTCATCAGGCGCCACTGCTGACGCCACTGCAGGAAAGACATGCCAGTATCACGACGGAAAATTCGACTTATGGTTTTCTCACTGGCTCCAGTTTTTAATGCAAGTTGCTGCAATGTGGGTGGTAACTCCGTGTGAGGAAGATCTGCCAGTCGCCTATCTTTAGGTAGTGCAAGCATCATTGGCTCATGGGGTGACGCACAAATTTCCGCCTCACATAGTCTTACAAGATAGTAATTTGGCATAGTATTCCAGCAAGTATCCCATGGTTGTTCGGAAATCCGTTCGAGTAGTTCTCGCAACAAGGGTGATACATTGAGTATTGCAGGAAGGAGAGGGAGAGAGGGAAAGTGACGTTTCTGAAACCAAACAGAACGGTAAGCGACACTGTTTTTCATTTCAGCACGATGGCTTACGCCCGAAGGGATCCATGCCGCGCGCGTTGGGGGGAGTAGGCACAGCAGGGAATCGTTGTTCATAGAGAGCTTTACGCAACCTTCACGGGTAAATAGGATTTGCCCCATAGTATGCAAATGCAAACCGGAGTCATGATTGCTGAACTGAGCCTGAATACCTACAACAACACTATTAAAGGTGTCCGGATTAAATGCTTCATCGTTGTTAAGCCAAGCCAAAATGTCTAGTTTCCGATTTTTTTCACTATATTTATAGTACTCAAAAAATATTTTTTTTACAATAGTGTCTCTTGTACATCGGGCAGTATTTTCAACGGTATGCTATTATAGTTTTTACATCATTACTGAATGTTTCCTCAAGTTGAGGAAACCATGTACATCCTGTTGCTGACCTATGGTTTTATTAACTTTCCCATTAGTTCTTCTTATGGGGACACATCAACGAATTCTTAATCGCCACTGGTAATCTAGACACTTTTTATTCATTGATAATATTGGTTTTCATATTCCTTCGGAGGTGACTGATCACTCGAACCATACCGACGCTTACTCTTATAAAAAATTTGATGTAATCAAAAATATCGCTGCCGGCTTCTTCTCTCGAACCGTATATATTTTTTATCCGTTCGCGCTTCAGTAGTCGGAAATAACTTTCTGCAACTGCATTGTCGTGACAGTTAGCACGACGGCTCTTACTGTCCTCCAACCCGTGTGATTTCAGGAACGACTGAAACTCATAGCTTGTGTACTGATCTCCTTAGACGCCTTTCTAAGAGTCAAGACATTTTTGGGTACTATTGATCTGTCGATTTTTATTTCTCAGCAGCTTATAGAATTTGCGTGAGATATAACGCTTGATAAGCGTGGGGACATTGATGAATGTATTAAATCACATAAGTAATGTGACTCTCATGGTGGCTCTGAATAGCGCTCTGCCTTAAAAAACTTCTGCTTTTTGGCACTGAGCGGACAAACACGCTTGCTTGTCGGGTGCTGGCGGCGCCAGTATCGCCAAAGGAGCCGACACCAGCTGAGCTTTTGAAAGCTAAATATGAGCGGATGAAAGCCGATGGCAGTGCATAGGGATGAAATGATCCGCTTTGAGCGAAATATAGTCATTCGCACCCTGAGAATTACACTTTTAAGTGATTCAGGGTATGCGCTTACTGGTTACGAATATTGAGCGAGAATCACGTGATGATCGCTGCTTTTCTTTCGAGCCAGTGGGTGTTCCACGTTCGCTAACGAATACTCAGGGCATGCAGATAAACTGCTGGCTATATTTCTTTCGAAGAGCGTGGAATGCATACCAATCCCCGATAAAAAGGAGTTGGTGATGACTGCGACTAATCAATTTGCTGCGCATGTTGGTCTGGACTGGGCAGATAAAAAGCACGATGTCTGTGTTCAGTTTAAAAACGGTGAATGTACATTCCAAGTGATTGCCCATACGCTCCTCCTTGTATCTCGAAAGTGGATTACTATGAACTGGCTTAGATTTGGCAAGGTGTGTGTAGTCCGATTCCTCCCGGGGTTATTGAAGCCCATAGCATAGCGATTGACGCACAGGCTGAGCCGTTCATCTGAAGTCCAAGCTGCACCGACAGTGGAAAGCGTTCAACCGGGATCTGAAGCAGGAGAGGCTGAAACATCTGGAGTTCGATAAAGAAACGCGGAAACTAACCTGGCATAAATCCGTGGTCAGTCGTCATAACGCGCAGGAGAAGCGCTTTTATGGGCAGGTGCCTTTCTGCGATATAACCGACGTTTTCCGCTTTGTTAACGAACGGTGCCGGTTTCTGCCTGCTATGAAGCCGCTGCAGCCCCGTTATGCAAAAATTACGCTGATGCAGACAGCCTGATAGCGGTCATCGTTGCTCAGGCGATGAATCATGGTCATCACGTGATGGCACGAACCAGCGATATTCCGTTCCATGTTCTGGAAACAATGTACGAACAGTACCTTCGCCTGGCGTCGCTTCTCACAGCCAAAGAATGCATTACAGATACCGTTAAGGAACTGCCGATTTTCCCGCTCTATTCGTTTGACCCGGAAACCCTTTATGGTGCCGTTGACGGGCAAAAATTTGGCGTTGAACGACAGACAGTAAAGCCAGGTATTCGCGTAAATATTTCGGCTGCGGTAAAGGTATGGTAACGGAAAAATCTGGGGTTCCGGCTAAGAACACCTATATCAGTGATACCAGGGAACTTAATACGGAAGCTGCAAAGGCGTACACGCTAAAAGCACCTCTGTGTTCATGTGCGAGATTGGGGTGAGTACGTCGAGGTTAGGACTGCTGACGGACTGTATCTCAGCATTACCGGCAGCAGACGCAGACACAGGAAGAGATGCTCGGGCGCTATATGAGTCATATCCCGGCAAAGAATTTTAAGAAGGTCCGCTACTATGGCTTCTTGTCCAACCGGAAACGGTGCGAACTGCTGCCAAAAGTGTATGAGGCTCTGCAGATGGAGGCGCGGAAATAAACGGAGCAGCCGGGCTTCGCCGCGCTGATTAAAGGGTTCCTGCACACGGATCCGAATAAATGCCTTCTGTACGGCAATCGGCTACGCTTCAGCGGTGCATAGGCTGGCTGACACGCCACGGAGTTAGTGGCAGATGCACAGCATTGACCGGAAACGATGGCTTCTGTCACATGTCACAGGCTGCGGGATAAGTGAGTCTGAAAAACGTCTTTCAGGCTAGAAATGCACCGAAAACCACATTTTATCGGCACAAATTGCATTAGCACCCAACGATACCATTCATGGTAAGGATATTTTTAATAACGATGATTCATTTTCCTAACCATCAAGAGGCTGGTGTTTTATATTTCCCATCAAGTTGAGCCTGCATTTTCAGCCAGAAATTTTCTTGGCAACGATTATAAAACTGCTTTTTCTGCGGTGAAATGGCGTATCCGCCATCATGTACCACATCATAACTGACCCAACACTCATGACAAACGTCATTCGATTGGAAGGTTTCGGATTCCATTCTATATAAAATCTGAACGTCATTATTAAACACGTAAAGGATTTCGCACTCTTCTATCGTGTTTTCCCCTTCAGAGAATCGCTTGAGGGTTTCCGTTTTATTGACCGTTTTTACCGATGACGGCAGTGCATGGATAGCACAAAGGTATGTGTAAAGTCGATGCATGGCAATCTGCCTCCAAACTTGTCACTGTCGGAAATACTTTCCCAAGAATAAAGCAAATACCTGTGTCTTCAGCCAAGATGATGACAGTTATCGGGGGGCATTCAGGTTCCGTTAAATCCCGTTACCTGTTCCTGAATGTTTGAACGGACATGTCCTGTCTCTGTTTGTTTTCGGAAGCCCGCATTTCTTCCGAAAAACCATTTTTTTGCTACCCGCCTGACTCACCACAAGCAATAAGTCTGGAAACCCGAGGGGCACAGCATGCTGCGCCCCTACGTATTATCTTCTGCCGCTTCTTTCAGTAACCATTCGCTAAATATTTCCATCGCCGGGGTCATTGCTTTCGATTTTAAATGGGTTAACCAGTAACTGCCCATATTGATTTCGGTAGCAAATGGGCGCACCAGCTGCGCGGTGGTTAGCTCCCGGACAAACATTTTCGCTGGGGCTAATGCCACACCGCCGGAATGGATAGCGCTCTCGATCATCAGACGGGATGAGTCAAAGATGGCGCCATTCACTCTCACAGCCTGCAAGCCAGCGGCAGCAAACCAGTTTTCCCACTCTTCAGCACGGTAAGAACGCAGTAAATCCTCTTGCAGCAGATCGGCTGGGGTAACGAGCCGCTTAGCCGTAGCTGGCGTGCACAATACGGTCAGCGGAGCATTAAACAGCATCTCGTTATGGGTTGATGGCCACAAGCCCGTGCCAAAACGGATGGCGAAATCAAGCCCTTCGGCGGCCAGATTAACAACGTTGTTGTTGGTGCGCAGCCGCAATTCGACAAAAGGATGCTCTTGCCTGAACCGATCGAGACGTGGTAACAGCCAGCCCACGGCAAAAGTGCCGACGGCAGCCACGGTAAGCACCTCCTGGAACTGCCCCCCTTCAAACTGCCGGAAGGCTTTTTCAATATGGCCAAAGGCGTCGTTTAACACGGCAAACAGCGCCCGAGATTCCTCTGTCATTTCTAAACCACGGGGTAATCGTTTAAACAGCACCATGCCCAGGCGCTCTTCAAGCAGCCGAACCTGTTGGCTAACGGCAGCCTGGGTAACATAGAGCTCCAGCGCTGCCCGAGTGAAACTCAAATGTCTGGCAGAGGCTTCAAAAGCACGTAGAGCATTCAGGGGAGGGTTAGAACGCATAGGTATTATCCAAAAGATTTTCTTTATGTTAGAGAAAATTCTTGTCGCTTGTCAATAACGGTCTAAAAGAAGATAGTTCTCGCCATCTGCAGAACAACCCGCTGAGTTAATCCATTTTATGTGAGGCAAAACATGGTTAAAAATACATTACGTCAAACCACCCTGATGGTCGCTACGGTTATGCCGCTGCTGTTCGGTAGCGCACCATTATGGGCTCAATCCGCTAATGCCAACGCGAATATTCAGCAGCAACTGTCCGAGCTCGAGAAAAACTCCGGTGGCCGCCTTGGCGTGGCGCTGATCGATACCGCCGATAATTCGCAGATCCTGTATCGTGGGGATGAACGTTTTCCCATGTGTAGCACTAGCAAGGTGATGGCGGTGTCGGCGTTGTTAAAACAGAGCGAGATGGATAAAAATCTTTTGGCTAAGCGGATGGAAATCAAACAATCCGATCTGGTCAACTACAACCCGATCGCCGAAAAACACCTGGATACCGGGATGACCCTTGCAGAGCTCAGTGCCGCCGCCATCCAGTACAGTGACAACACGGCGATGAACAAGATCCTTGAGCATCTTGGCGGCCCGGCAAAAGTGACAGAGTATGCGCGTACTATTGGTGATAAAACCTTTCGTCTCGATCGTACCGAGCCTACTTTAAATACTGCCATTCCCAGCGATAAGCGTGACACTACCTCGCCGCTGGCGATGGCAAAAAGCCTGCAAACCCTAACTTTGGGCAAGGCGCTGGGTGAACCACAGCGTGCTCAACTGGTTGAATGGATGAAGGGGAACACTACCGGCGGAGCCAGCATTCGCGCAGGTCTGCCAGCCACGTGGGTGGTCGGTGATAAAACCGGCAGTGGTGATTACGGTACCACTAACGATATCGCCGTGATTTGGCCAGCGAACCACGCACCGTTGGTGTTGGTAACCTATTTCACTCAGCCACAGCAGAATGCAGAAGCCCGCAAAGACGTGTTGGCTGCTGCCGCTAAAATTGTCACCGAAGGGCTTTGAATCAGGGATATGCACCGCGTATCTGCGCCGGGATTTCGACTGACTAGTCCTAGCATAGGTTGACACTTTTATGCCTGTAAAACGCCTGATGCACCGTATCGGGCGTTTTGTATTTTAGTGCCTAGTGAGGCTGCACTCTGTTGTAAATTGCTATTGATTCCCTCACCATCTTTCTTGCCTGCTACAGATCTGCCGGGCGTGACAGCAAAAACTTCGTCTTCAGTATCTCGTTGACCTTTTCCGCCAATGCGTTCTGATAGGCTTTGTCGCATTAAGGGTTTCGCGCACATTTCCACGATAATGCTAACGTGGTCGGTAAAAATCTTTTATTTTCATTATATTGACCTTTTAAAAAAACCGACTGCGACGTTCACATTTTCGACTCTTCGATGATTTTATTGACCGTGGAACGTGCGATACTTATCATCTTTGCTATTTCTGTCGCTCCGGTTTCCTTTGACCTTCTCCCCGTTGATTCATACACACCGATGATAGTAATGTCTTCATATTGACGCGCTCCCAGTATGTGATCCATTCATAATTAGGAATATCCGGCTTCTGACCCCGCCCCCGAATATGCTCCAGTCATAATCAGGAATAACCGGCTTCATGTTGGTTACATATTCTGGCAACCGACAGATTTTTCTGCAAATTCGGACGGGGTCATCCATCCCAGAGTAGAATGGGGACGCTTCTGGTTATAGTGTATGCGCCAAGCCTCGATTTTGGACCGGGCATCTTCCAGCGACATGAACCAGTTTTCATTCAGGCACTCCTGCCGTAGCCTGCCATTGAACGACTCCACCGTCGCATTGTCCGTTGGGGTTCCCGGGCGTGAGAAGTCTATACGGATCTTTAACCAATTCTGCCCATTCGACAGCGTCTGAGAGCATGTGTCCTCAGCAACTATAAGAGAAAGATAATGAGAGCCAGCATTTGAGCGAAGATTGTGAAGGTATGTGAAGCTAAGACAGCGGCAAAAGGGGATGATGTTGGCGTGTCATTTTATGCTTTTTTTGCCAACAAGAATGATGACCCGGAATTACTCATGTAAGTAGCCGAATGGTGGATCATGGAGATGAAGCTGGATCACTTTGAAAAAGCCAGAAAAATCATATCCCTTTTGTAATATAGTTGTAACTTAACTACTCCACTGCTGACAGAGTTTTCCTTTGCAGTAACTGAATTCGTACATATCAGAGAGGGACTGTAACCTGTCGCATCGGCTGTTTCGCGGATACTTAGTTTTTTAATACAGAACTTTCTCGTACCGCTCCTAGTCAGCCTGTTTACCCTGAGATTTCCACATATTATGTGCGTGTTTATTCCGCGAAGTGAGGATGAAAAAAGCATTACGGCGTAAGCCGTAATAATCTCTCACCCTGCCAAGCTTGAACAATCCCAATTTAAGCCACGAAGAAGGTTATGTGAGTCGTCGGAGTGGTCCAGAGTAAGCCTTAATCGGGGCGTATCTCCGCGTTAGCGTGCCGTAAACCGTCCGATCGCAGTCAGTCGTGAAAACAGCCGCTGAACGCCAGTACGCGCATGTAAACCGTCAGATACTGCTCGTTGAGATTGCGCAGGAAATCAGCGACCAGCGCATCAACCAGCGCGGGACATCCGTCGTGATACTTAACTTCCAGAGCTCGAATATGCAGGCGCAAGTCGCTCATGGTGCTGGATAGCGCAGCCAGATCGTCACGCAGTTGTATATGTCCCTGATAATTTATTACGAAGCCTACGGCAGATCGTCGTTAGCGGCCGGGTACTGCTCCAGCAGTTCGTTACCGATATACCCAGAGCCTGTACGCCTCGCCCTATAACGGGTCAGGCTGACCGTGGAATACTGCAGCCGCCAGGCTGTTATGGCGGTGAGGATATGCCGCGAAGCCATCATCAGAAAGGCTAGTCGATGGCTGACGCCGGATAGGAGAGATAAATGTGCTCGTCCCGTTACCACATGGCGAGGTACACTGGCAGATTGCGAGCCGTTACAGCTATGCATGGAAAAGATTAGTTATGAATCAAAGATTGTTTCGATGGTATTGAATAAAACCATGGAATAAAAAATAATCATTCCATTAATAATCAGATATGATTAATAACATCTAATCATTATTAGCAGTTGTATAATGTTAACTATAATTAAGTCCCTGTAATTTATTTTGTGACTTTAATCACGAAAAGAGGTTTGTCCAGATTGGATTTGTTCTTATTGCTGCTGTTTAAAAAATTGACGCAGAGCATGTTTTCATACTTTTAAAGTATACAAATCTTATCTATGAATGACGGCATTAACTTTATTTTTAATAGGATATGTATAATGAAATTGAAAATTTTTAAAACCCTCTACTAAGTTGACTGCTTTTACGCTAATGGGTATCATTTAAAAAAAGATATATTGGTGACTTATGAAACATACTTGTCATGATGTATTTATTCTAAGCCATGATAATCTTTCTGGGTATGGGTTGTACAATTTATGTTTAGAATCAGGTTTGTTTTCAAATGTAAGGATTTTCAAGGAACCATCTGATATTGAATCCGTTATTTATCGTTGTTTATTCTTAAATGAAGAGATCAAAAGAAAAACTGTCATTGTTACCTTTGATTGTGGAAGTAATGGTCCTGGGGAGTTGCCTTTTTTTTTAAAAAGACTTAGTTTGCTCAAGGAATACATTGACTTATTTTTATTAATGCCTCTTAATGCTTTTGGGTTACATTATATTTATAAAAGCCTTAATAATACCATCAGAATTATTTCTGAAAATGAAAATCTTCCCAGCATTTTATGTAAATTAAAGTCTGAGAACTTCTTTGAGAAAGAGTTAGATTATCTCCCGTCATTTACGGAGCATGAATTAAAAGTTTTTTTTAACTTCCTCAATAACCCTTTACTCCCATGCAGGAACAGGCTTAAATATATGAGTGAATATATTATTTTAGATCGACTGGCAAAAAAAATTGGAATGACAAATAGAGAGTTGAGGAGTTGCCTCTATCAACTTAATTGCGAGTATTATATACATTGATAATTCAATGTATATATAACAATTGAGAGTGAAGGGTATGCAATTAAATTACAATAGCGAAACGTGAATTATTATGGTTTACTATGAACCTATATTGTCAATGTCCGGAGCATTGTATGCTATAGAGGTATTAAGTAGAATAACTCACGCATCAAGAGGGGGGTATTTCTGCATCTGTTTTTTTGAAACTATAAGTGATGAAGTGATTTTTCATATTTTTAAGTACCAGTTGCGTCGCTTGAAAGAACATTATGAGTTTTTAATTTCAAGTAATGTTATTGCTTCTGTCAATATTACTTACAGTATTGCTGAATCAATAATTGCTGATAAGAAAATATAAAACGATATTAAGTTGTTAGGTTCTAGCATTTCGCTTGAGATATCAGAGAAATTTTTCTCTCGAAATGTAACATCAACTGCTTATGATAATATTTTATTTAAGCTTATGACCATTTGTCCACTTTGGCTCGATGACTTTGGTACAAAATCATCTAACTATGATTTGCTAAGTACTGGTTTTTTCTGTGGTTAAATTATATACACAGTTATTGCATGTATTGTCAAACGATGACATGGATAAGGTTTTATTATCATCAATTATTGATTATGTCAAAGTGAAAGGAATGAAGTGCATTATTGAAGGAGTAGAGAATTATTTTTTACTATCCATTTCAAAAGGCACGAATGCTACTGCTGCGCAAGGCTATTTGTGGTCTGGTGATTATGATCTTTATGATATGACACGTAGGAAGTTACTTTAGAGAAATTAAAAGCATAACTAAATGCGGATGGTGTAATTAATGTATTAGGGGAGAGTTTGGATATCCAATATATGGCCACTCCCGTTTTTGCAACACTGATTTTTGACGATATCATTGGCTTGCTTAAAGGGGTTCTACGCCAGAACCGCCGAAATTTCCGTCACCCCAGTTTCAGCCCGGCGACCAGCATATCCAAGTCAATAATTTCATTGGAGCTCTGGAAGGTATACGGGTCTATGAGGGGTCAGTTTGGATATCGAAAATTATTGTACGTTAAGGTTGTTTTTTGACCTTCCTACTTTAGCTGGCTTCAGCCCACGAAACTTACCAGAAGCCGGTATCCGGTTGTCTTCCCGCGCCGTCAGGCTGGAGCCGGAAGACCTGAAGTCCCTTTCTCTCCCCTGTATTCTCCACTGGAACATGAATCATTTCTTTGTGCTTCATAAGGTTCGTGGGAGCCGGCTGGTTATACATGATCCCGATAAGGGGAAGGTGACAATCTCCCTGCCGGACGCAGAGAAACACTTCACTGGCGTCGCGCTGGAGCTGATGCCAGCCAGCGATTTCACGGCTAGAGATGAAAGAAAGAAAATTCGTCTTCGCCAGCTGACAGGCAAAACACCCAGCCTGCTGGCGGCAATGTCCCGCATCAGCGTTTTCGCCTTGGCGCTGGAGATACTGACATTAGGAAGTCCTCTTCTCCACCAACTGGTGATCGATGAGGTCCTGGTTGCCGCCGATCGAAGCCTGCTGAGCGTTATCATCATTGCCTTGTTGCTGCTGTCACTGACCCAAATGTTGCTGTCGCTGGCTCGCCAGTGGGCTAGTATTACGCTGTCCGTCAATTTTAATATGCAGTGGACAGCCCGGGTGTTCCATCATCTGGTCCGTCTCCCTCTGGCCTAGTTTGATGGGAGTATTAATGCCCGTTTTGAGGCGGTAGATACGATACAGCAGACGCTGACCACGCAGGTGCTTGAAGGTATTATGGATGTATTGTTTGCGGTGACTGCGCTCTGCATGATGCTGCTGTACAGCCCTGAAATGACGCCGATATGATAAAGCTGATAAAAGAATTTGACGCCCAGGGTGTAGCTGTCCGGTTCATTGATGACGGGATCAGCACTGACGGGGAAATGGGAAAAATGGTGGTTACTATCCTGTCCGCCGTTGCACAGGCCGAGCGCTGCCGAATACTGGAACGCACCAATGAAGGCCGTCAGGAAGCCAGACTAAAAGGCATCAAATTTGGCTGCAAACGTTCTGTGGACAGAAACACAGTGCTGGAGTTTCACCAGAAAGGCACTGGTGCAACGGAAATTGCTCGTCAGCTCAGTATTGCCCGTTCCACGGTTTATAAAATTCTTGAATACGAAAAAATCCCGTAATTTTCATCAGAGGCTATAATTTTTATTTTACATCCGCGTGTTCCTGTGAGAATTTTTTCGCTTCCAGGAGCCAAGTACCATCTGCTTGTTTTTTCACAGTAACAGAGTCCGTTTTCAGCGTGGTTTCCTTAAATGTAATGACAACGTTCCCGGAGAAGACGGTAGTGTCATTAACTTTTGATGTTTTTTCCGAAGTGATTTTAAATTTATCGGCTGACTTAAAAACAATACGGACGTTTCCCTTATATTCCTGAATGGTCTGAATCGCATCAGCGGAAACCTCCATGGAATACACAGGAACGGTGAAAAACAGTGCAGCACAGACAACTGACAAAGCCGATAAATTTTTCATTATAACCTCTTGTAGGGACAGTATATTTTGATTAACACAGCGAACGGTTGACAGCAGGAAAGCTGCTTTACATATCCGGTCGATTCTATCACAACGGCGGGAATTATAAATGCAGGTCCTGCTCCGGAAGGTGCAGTCAGATCCACCGGATACCGGTTCATGCGTTCTCCCGGGTATGATCGGCGCGCCTATCCACCTTAAACGCCAACCATAATCTCTTAACGTGAGTTTTCGTTCCACTGAGCGTCAGACCCCTATAACGAACGTCTGGCGGACATTGTGCTGACCCCAACAGAAAGCCATCAGCAACAACCCGTTCAGGAAGACAACAACACGTCAGCCATCCCCTTCGAGTTCCGGGGGACCGAGACCGAAGATGCCTGTTCCCCTTATCCCTGGAGCACATTATTTTCAGCCACAAAGAGAGGAATAAACCGATACTCCAAGGAGTATCGTTGACGCTGCATCCTAGTGAAGTGGTGGCTTTTACGGGTAAATCAGGGAGCGGAAAATCGACGCTGGTGAAACTTATCCTGGGAATTCATATTCCTGATGAAGGGACAATCAGAACATTTGGCATACCGCAAACGCACCCCGATTATTTTCAGGTACGACGGCGGATTGGTACCGTACTGCAGGATGATCACCTTTTCAGGGGATCCATTGCAGATAGCATTATTTTCTTCAGCAAAGACCGCAATCAAGAAAGAATGATCCAGTGTGCCCGTCTGGCCCAGCGGAAGCGAAGCTGCAAAATGCGACATTTATGGGAAGAAGTTACCCGGCAACTGTTGCCACCGGGTTTAAAGACGTGAATTGTGGTTACGACATTACTGCTTCACAGATGTGGGATTCAGTCCCCGACCAGGAAGTGTCTGACTTACTGCTGTTTAAAATCGAGAGTTCGACCATCGGCCAGAGTGGCCCTCAGCATTTTTGCAGCCAGACCGTTGAATGAGTTATCACCAAAATTGGCCGTGAGTACCGAGCCATCGCTAAATGTGGTTTGTTGCACCCAGCCATCTTTGTCCAGCCAGCTAAAATCAGTCAGCGCTTTATCCCATAACGCCTGATGCAGAATACGGAAACTGGCATCGGCTTTAATTATTTCCGGCAATCTTTCCTTCAGAGTGCTTCGGCTGAGATTAAACAGCGGTGGCGTGTTATATAGTTGGCTAAGCAGTGCGCGCGTGGTTTTGACATCGCTAAATTTGAGATTATCAAAGGTCCAGTGATGTGTAGCAATGACTGCATCATGAAAAACAGCCTGATACAGAGGAAGTCGATAGCGCGGGTCGAACACGACTGTACGGTAGAGTGGTTTTACTTTAGCAGGGCTGAAAAAAGTTGCCGGTTGCGCGCTGGGCCACCAGATCCCCAGATAATATGGCGACTCTTTATTTTGCCGCATATCCTTGTCGCCCCAGCCGAATCCCCAGGTTTCCGTACCGTGTGCAAACATGATATGACGGGCTGTCACTGCATTTCCGTCTTCAGAACCGAGCGGTAACTTGAGGGTATCATTGAACCAGGCCATACGCGCGTTACGATCTGCAGCCATCTGTGCAGAACTCGTCGGGTGGTCCTTCTGGTAATCATCAGAAACCATACCCGTTCCGTCGACATCCAGGAACAGACTGTTTAACCCGGTAAGCTTGATCAACTCACTCATTCTGACTTGAGAGAAAGGCAGAACACAGCCGGGATTGAGGTAGTACCCTTCACCGCCAAAGCCAGGCAATTTCGTTCCATTAGCACGGACGATGGCACATCTTTCCGTTAACGTCCTGGGCAACTGAGCAGTCAGCCAGCTGTCATTCACACCCGGGGGAATGCCGGTGTCATAAGAGTCGTAGCTGCCAATCAGATACCCGGCATCTTTTGCCCGCTTGACTGCCTGCGGATGCAGGAAATCAGCGGTCCAGTTATCGGTACCGAGCCACAGCCGTGTTAAACCTGCATTATGCAAAGACGTGATGACAGGATCGGACAGGCCTGGCCCCCATTGATCTGATGGCGCGAGAAACTGCCCCAGCGTTTGCTCAGCCAGTTGACGAATCTTCACTGCCTGCTGCTGCTGTGCGACCAAAAATGATGGGCTGTCAGGGTTAGAATCGAGTGGAACCAGTATAACCAGTGCACGGTTAATCGCTTCTGTCAGTGGTTGCTTCTGCCAGTCTTTCGGCTCACATCCCTTTAATTTCTCAATCGTTTTTCTGTCTTCGGCAGAGATGTTCTGCCAAAGTTTAGCTCCCGCTGGTGACTGCAAATACCCAATCAGACCCGACCAGTTTTTGACATCTTCCTGTGCCAGCAGCGTGCTGCCCCATAAATAGATATGGCTTGCACCTATTAACTTTTCCCCTTCTGGCACTGTAGCAATTTTATCTCGCAGCGAACTGAATTGACCACTCTGTTGCAGATATTTGCGATAGCGGATGGCGCCCGACAACGGTGTGGTTCCGACATGCAGTAATACATCGAAGGAGTGCTGCTGATTAAATTGATTGAACTCATGCGAGCCCTGCATCACGACTTGTTTACCCTGCTGAGTGAAAGAGATGGTATTACTGAAGGGAGACAACATCAGCCAGCTATAAGTCTTATCTTTTTGCTCTAGCCCCCACAAGGGCAGCTTCAGATCGAAATTGGTGTCGATACTGGAAAGTGCGTTAGTCAGATAAGTCTGCCACTGGGCATTATCAAGCGGGATCCTGCTTCCCTCCCCAACCGCCAACTGCAGTGTGCTGAAATGGGATGGCATGCTGAACCAGTTGAGATTTTGTGGCCGTTCACTGTTGATGGTAAGCCGCAAATCTGAGCCGTCAGGTTTGGCCGTAATCCGGATGTTTCGCTCCGGCCAGTTCCAGTTTGCCTGCGAGGGGGAAGAGTGAAGTTCGCTGACCTTTTGCGCCTGCTGAGGATTATTCACCCTGACTGCGTCAGCGCTGATTTGTAATGTAGCCGGGTCGATATCAAATTTAACGCCTCCCTGTTGTAACAGGATGGCTGAAACTGGCGAGATATTGAGTTGAATGGCAATAAAAATCAGACTGAATCGGACTTTTTTCATAACGATTCCTTTAACGAAAGTAGGAAAAAACTCGTGACATGGCATAATTTTCTGTACGAAATAGATGTACGAATTGTAGAGCATGTACGAAACGGAACGGTTCTGGACGCCATCAGGCTGCCAGCGCCAGCCGCTGATCCATGTTCAGTTCGATACGACCATACGGATTAACATGATGGTATATCAATGGCGTCAGACCACGCCAGTCTTCTTCTGTCATTCGCTGCTGCCAGACCGGCTCTGCCAGCACATTCTGGATCAACAATGTATTGATATAGACCAGACTGATTTGCAACAGGTGCAGAGAGAGCATCGACAGCTCCTGATCCGCAGGCCGGTTGCTGGTGAATTCTCCGTGTTCGCCATAAAAAATAAAATTATTGGCGCTGTTCCAGTTTTCAACGACGTTGAGACCCGCATTAATTTCGCAACGCAGTGACTCATCGTGTAAATAACGGCAGAGGAAGATAGTCTTAATCGCTTTACCCAGCTCTGCGAGTGCCTTATAGGTTGGATGCTGAATGTTATTGCGGGTGAATCGTCGTAATATGGCCTCGGGTTCGGCGGTTCCGGTTTTAAGTGCCGCTGTATATTTGATTATCTCGTCATACTGTTGTGCAATAAGCTCCCAGTCGATCCCCCGGGTTAAAACCGGCGTCAGATGCGGGTACAACGAGGCATCCTGCTTTTCGCACACATACAGTTTCTGTCGGGCGATAGCTTTCAGGCGCGGCAACAGATCGAACCCCAGTACATCACTGAACGCAAAGGCCACCTCACTTTGTCCGTGGCTGTCCACATACTGGTGGTTAATTTCCATGTCGGTGCAGTGCCGCAGAACGCCTTCCATCATCGCGGCCACCTCCGATGAGGAACAGCGGCGCAATTGTGAATAAATACACGTGGAGTGCGTGTCCACATGCCAGTAAATCATCACGCCACGCCCGCCATAGCGGGCATGCCATTCGGTCATCAGATTCTGATCATACGCACCGAACTTTCGGGAGTCCGCAGCACAGGACGTCGTCGCGTTTCCCCAGATAGCGGGCTGACGAATACGGAAAACACCGTTCACAATATGAGCAATTGCTGAGCGTAAAGCATCTTTCTGAATAAATCGCCGTTTAACGTAGCGCAATTCATCATAGTTAACCCGGGGTTGCTGGCTGGCGATACGTTTCAGACCTACATTGGTACCGAGGCCAAACAGACATAACAACAGGCGACGTTGCAGTACCTCGGATTCAAGCACTTCCCGACTGGCAGATGTGCGAAATAACGACGAGAAATGTTCCCGTAAATCCACCTCCTTGAGTATGTCTATCAACTCCAGATCGGCCCAGCGCTGACCAATCTCCTGCTTCAGCGCTGCGGTGTTGGGGGGCTCTGCCTGCTTATCCAGCGGAGTCAGGTGGATACGGTTTTTCCCCTGTTCCCTGATGCGAAGTCTGGGATTATCCAGCAGACCATTATTCAGCGTACCGAGCCAGAAACGCATCCTGTCCTGGATTTGGTTAATAAAGGTTGCCGCATCAGTGGGTGCCTGCAACAGGGAATAATAATATGCGCGATTGGTGGCAAAATCGGCAGGGAGATCTTCTGCCGGATCACGATAACGATCAGCGCCGGTGACCCAGATTTCTTTGTTGCGCAGACTTTTGCGTAAGGCCCGTAACACACAGATTTCATAGTTGATACGATTAATACGCTCTTCACCGGTCGGGCTCTGTACGATGACAACATCCCGCCATTTTTTCTGAATAATACCGTCAACAGGCACATTACCCACCGCATAGAAATGCTGATTGCTGGTCCTGTTTTCCTTAATAATCTGGATGGCATCAATCACAGGGCGATACAGGGCGTTGCCGGACTGAAACTCAAGCCGGTCCAGTACCGGCATCAACATCCGGCGATAGTGGCTACCGTAAGAAGAACGCATGGATTCATGTACTTCCTGTTCGGTGTTTACCCCAAGTGATTTGAATTCATCGACCAGATTTTGCAGCATTTTCTGTGAGATTACGGGATAGACAACCTCCTTTATGACGCCGTCCGGCTGGTCAACAGTGGCCTCGGCCATGCGGAACAGCAGACGCGCCTTACCCCTTACTTTTTTAAACGCCGCAAACTGCTTTTTATCGACCTTTTTTTCAGCCCGGGTGCCGAGGTTATGGATTAGCACCATCAACATCTCAATCAGCGCATCGGTCAGCTGCTGGCGGCGACGCCAGCAAAACATAGCTACCATGCTGTAACGGATCGCTGAAGGGTGGCGACGAAGCTCCCTGATCGATTCACTTGCACACCGTTGTTGAAACTGCACGATGAATTTAGGGGATATGCCCTGAAAAATATTCGGCTGAAGCGCAACACCATCAAGGCATCTTAGCTGAGCAATGACGGAAAGGACATTCTCCAGACTGGGCCTTCCCGTGTCAGCTTTGAGGCCACTGAAGGTGACTTCGTTTATTCTGGCAGTGCCCGGTTCTTCGGCGGACAGTAAGTGATTGATGGCAACCTTACTGTCGAGTGAAAGTCGGGTAAATATGGTGTTTTGTTGCTTTGTTTCGAACTGATGCACGGCTGAACGTATAATCCGATCCAGATGCTCGGCGGCGGGCCGTTCAATCTGCTGTTCCTGACACCAGTCAGTAGCAAGTTCGCTGCCGTGTACAGCCTGCGGGTTTAACGGGAGGATAAATTCGGTTAACCAGGCGCTGAGTCGTGCAATATCAGCTTTACTGGGGAGTCTGACCCCCAGATAGCGACGAATATTCTGGCGGTGCCGCTGAGCTTGCCGCCCCTGAAGCGGGTAGTTTTCAAGAGATACCGAAGTGCATCCGATCTGCCCGGCAATAGCATGCACAACACCGGAAGGGAAATCGTTTAACGACTCAGGGTAATGGCCCTGCACCTGTCGGAATTTTAGTTGAATGGCAAATCCCAGGCGACCTGTATCGGTCAATCCCGGTAACAGGGAAAGCTCTTCAGCAAGCAAACGCCACTCGTCCTTGTCATCAAAAGTCTGCTCCGGTGACAACATCACAACTCCCTGAATCATCAATGGTTAATCGCTATGGCAACCATTTCACAGGTGAGTGATTTTTACTCAGATCCAGTTCAAAAAAGTCAGATGTCGCATTTTGCAGCTTCGCTCCCACTAGGCCAAATAGCTGTGTTCCCAAGTCTGGCAAATTCATACTGACGCTGCCTGAAAAATAAGGGGTAATCACCCGGCATGTCATTATCCCAGGCATGCTCGATAGCGCTCATGGCCCCGGCCTGGCGTAATGGCAGTTCCCGGATTCGATACATCCGCCGTGCCGGCAGGCTGCTCCAGTCCCCGGCCACTTTGTCAAAATCCAGCGGGGCAGGATGACCGGCAACGGGTGCCCGCTCCGCCTGTCTTCCGTCGACAGAAACCATTTCTCCGTCATCGGCGGCGACCCGGGCACAATTCTCCGCATATTGCTCCAGCAGAAAAATCAGCTCTGTTGCGATAAAGAGCTGCTCCCGTTTCAGTTGTTTCACTGCCGCCAGTCTCTCACGCCTGTGCGTGTACCGGTGCGTCAGCATCACCGCTCCAATAGCTGCCCCGGCGGTGATGAATGCCGTAGCCACGTTTCCCCAGATTCCAGGTCCCTGATTAATGACCTGGACCGTCACAGGATGTGCGGCCGCGTTCGCCAGCCCCTCAATGATGTTGTCCGGCATAACGCCGACCTCCTTTTTTATGTTGCCTGCGCTGTTTTATTGAAAAATCCCGCCCGCCATTACTTAGCGCCCCTTCACTGTAGTGAAATTCCACATGCAGTTCTCTTTACAGATATAGGGCTTTAATCCACCCCGAGCAGATTTGAGTTAAACAGAGCCAGACTAAGCCCGTGAGAAAGATCAATTGTGTCTGCCCCTGACGGTAGAACAGTGAACGCGCTCTGAGCGACAGTGTTATCTCTCCATCTGAGTGAGCCATCAGCTTCCCATCGCCACGCCAGTTCACTACCCTGGTCATCGAGCAAGAGGCACTGGACTGCTCCATTGGAATTAATCCGGTAAAAGTGAACGGCACTCATCCCGGCATTTATAAAGTCATTGAGTAAATCCGCATAAGGCATTTAATTGCCATCCATATAGTCACTTATGGTAATTATGACGCCCAGCATAACCGGCTGTGTACAACCCTGCGTCTGTCACCATGATGATTTTTCCCTGCCGTCATCATTTTTACACTGATAATAAGCAGGCATATAGCCACTCCGTTAAATTACCGGAAGCCCGTTCCGGTTGGATCCGATTTTTACGCTATATCGCAGTTTCCGGAAGTGTACCACGCACGCGGAATAAGCAAAGCGGCGTTTTCTGCTGCAGCGCGCCGGGTCACGGAACGGGGGCAAAACACTATATATAGAAGAAAACGCAGCTGAGTGAGTGGCACATGTTGTGTTTCTGCGCCGCTGCGCGCTGTGGGCAGGAAAGCAGATCCGGAACCACCAGAAATCGGATCTTAACGAGAGAAAGAGAAACTATTTGAGAAAAACCTTGCAATGGCAATACAACCAAGAGAAAGTAATCCGGTATTACGATTACCAATTTGGTAATCCATGAATACATTTATCAATTTTTATTAAAACCGTCAAAGAGGTATTCATTATGGAAAGTAAGACTTCTACTGAGCAAACCGACTCCCAGGGAACGGTCTCGGTCTCGCTTAAGGGGATCCCGACCGATCAGGGTCAGGCCCTGAAAGACGTGGCCAGAGCGCGCGATATCAACCAGTCCGCGCTGCTGCGGGAGATGGTCAGTGCCAGCATGGGCAGCATCCTCCACGTCTTCTGTCTCAAGAGCCAGCTTGTCGCGTCCCTGGATCAGGATATTGCCCAGTATAATGGCAGTATTGTGCTGCCGGCCTGGAACTGTGCGCCCCCGGCTCCGCAGTTTGAGGCGGCTTACCGTGACCTGCTTGGCATCCGGACGGAAGATGACCTGACCCGGATTTTACTGCGTAATGCACCGTACCTTCGCATGCGTGCCAGCCAGGCTCTGCCGCGGGGACAGCAGTTCTACGGGGGGACAGCCCTCTATTTTGCCCTGTTCTGTGACGTTGCCAGCCGGGATGAGCAGACCATCGAAGCCTTCTGGGCCTGCATCGCCCGCTTCTGGGGCGCGTGGTACCGCCGTCAGGATTATTACAGTCAGATTAACCAGCTGCGCAGTATCATGGGTCTTGATCCCGCAGAACGCCTCTTTGAGGCACAGGCAAAAGGTTTTTACAGCCAGGCAGAGATTTTTGAGGACGAAAGCGGTGAAAAGGGACTGAGGCAGGTTCTGCTGACGCTGCGTACCGCGAACACCCGTGCGCTGCCGCCTGACGCCATCAAAGCGTTCAGCCTGCCTTACTGCAATGGCCACATTCTGACGCCTGATCCGGGCTATGGCGAGCCGCTCATTTTCCAGAACAGCGTTCTGGGAATGGGCTTCCGGTTCAGGGAAGGCATCAGCTCCCTGCACTGTTACAGCGTGGAGGACGCCCGCATCGGAGACACCCAGACGCTCAGCGAACTGGCCAGTGCCCTGGTCGATGGCGTCGATGAAACACTCCGTGCTTATGCCCATACCATCCCGGTCAGTCAGGCGTGATTTTCGTAAAGGCCACCACCGTGTGGCCTTTCTTCTTTTGTCTGAACAGGTATTTATTCAGGAAAAGAGGTTTTCCTCCAGGCCAGCGCTTTCGTGCGTAAACCCAGTCAGTCTGAGGTTATCAATTAAACGTGAAGGAAAATTACGACTGCCAATGCTGCGCGACCAGATCTCGGATATCTCAGCATCAAGAGCTCGCGGAGAGCCAGAAAAAGCTGCAGTCAGCTCTTCTTTATAATATTCGTAGCGACTGTCATGTTCTTCACTAAAACGATAACCCCGGGCATCCATTAATGCCTGTAGACCTGCAAGCCTCTCTGCTGTTGACCATTGCACAAAGTGGGTGAGTGAGGATTTGGTGTCTTTCATCATCTTAATTTCATGCTTCGTCGCTTCCAGTAAACTCACCGGTTTTATCGGTGAATCACTAACGCTGGATATGTCATTACGTAATTCATCCTTCAGAGCATCGCGATCCCATGCCATTTTCCAGACGTCATTGAGAGTTATCAAATCTGTCATCGTCAATCCCGGAACAGTTACGGGCAGACCGATAATAAGTGCTAGATCTCTGCAGTTTTCAATTTTTTTCAATGCCTCTGTCAGTTCCTTACTACCGATGTTGTATTCAGATTTGATAGTTTCTCTGATGCCATCAAGGCCTGCAGCCGGATCAGACCATAAATGCCGTGGCGGCAACTGAACGGCAATAGCATGAAGATCTTTACGGCTGAGGTTTTTAGTGAAAACCCCGGTGGAGTATTCCTTCCATAGCCAGTGAGTCAACCCTGTTAGTTCTTCCAGTTGCTCACGAATGACGCGAAACTGATCACGCAGGACCAGCACGTTGATAACACTGACGTCTGTCAGATGTTTCCTGGCTTCAGTACTGTAACTGTAGCGAAACGTCTGACCTGTGGGATCTGTTTCCCCAATACAGCGAATGAGAGGTTCCAGCGCTGACACCTTTTCCTTATAACGCCGATCAAACGCGGCTGCATGGCCTGAAAAAAATGTCCACAGGTTCATAATATCGTGCTGATTAAGCACTTTTTCTATGTCTGTCTCAGGCGCAAGCGGCTTTTTTCGTAGCTTAGCAAGCTGACTGAGATCCTCTATCTGCCCCTTTATAGTCAGTTCCACAGAGTGTCGTAGATTGAAACAGATAGGATAAATAAGCGTATCCAGCACTGCTTTGTGTCCCGTTGTCAGGGCATCAATAAGCAGGAATACGCTGTCAGCGAAGCCATCAGCGTAGTAATAAAGGTCCGGACAACCGTTATCTCCCACGCAGGCATTGTATGCCCCCAGTTCATAATCTCCCCGGAACAGGGCATTCCAGTTCCATTGAGGCATCTTTAAATCAGAGTTTCCGTTATCTATCGTTCGCTCAACCATATGCATCCCCTCTCTGTGTAAAACTTCCGTTATAAACTGACCATACAACGTCAGAATGATTATCCCGTCTGACAATGACTTAGTACAACACAAATAGGGAGGCGGTTGTTGATAGGCACGCGGATCCGGAACTCAGGGTTTTCGGATCTCTGGAAAAGAAAGGAGTGAGGGATAAAAACTGACATTATTAAAAATACAAAAGCAATGCTTAAAAAGCATAAAAGCACTTTTTGTAATTACTACTAGTACTACAAGAAGAATCTATAGCTCGAGGCGGCGTTTATGGAGGTGATCGAGCCGGACGCGATTCCCGCATTAGCTGAGCTGCACACACTGAACGGGGATCACTTACGCGTAGACAGGCTGCCGTTCTTCTCAGAGAAGCGGCAGCCGTGGCTAAAGCATTAGGTCTTCAAAATTAAGCGTATGGCTGTACGGCTTTTTGCGGAAAGACAGCTCGTTTATACGAAGCTTAAGTGGCATAGGGCAGATCACGCCACTGAATATGCAGGTGCCGGTTGCAAGCGTTGGAATAGATTCTTCAGTCATGCGGTCTATGTAGGAAACGGATTTTTCAATAGCATACAGATCGTTCTGATTTATCAACCGGTGGATGAAATAGTTATGTGCCTGAGAAATGATAGTCGGGGAGATATCGTTTGGTCGCTGACTGGATATCGTCACAAAGACGCCAAATTTTCTGCCCTCCTTAATTATCTCTTCAAACGTTTCGAGCCGATAATCCTTCCAGCTTTCTGATTCCCTAAACGAGGTGTTCGAAAGGATATTGTGTGCTTCGTCTATGATGAGATGGAGAGTGGACGGTGCCTTATCCATTTTTTTTGCTGAATAAGCCCATTTGGCCATCAAAAGTGGAAGCGTTTTTTTCATGGTTAGATTGACCATATTAAGGTTCAGGACAACAAAGTTCGTTTCTGCCCAGATGGTTCCGCCGGATGCTGTATTGAAAATTTTACGAATATCTTTTTTCAGTCCTCCCATTCGGTTGATGACAGGAGAAAGATGTTCAGGATTTGAGCGGCTTGAAAGATATTCAATAATTAGCTGAACATACATATAGTCCAGCAACTCTTCCATTATATCGTCGGGAAATTCATAATTCTGAGCCCTGCGGTACATATTGCACTGATGCGTATTTTCTTCATTAGAAAAGTAAACACCTGTCTTAGTTCGCCATACACCACCGTTGTTATAAAAAAAGTCAATATCTGCTATCAGGTCTTCGTCCTTCAGTACGGGGCGGAATAAATCAATCAGGTCGTCACTTTTTTTCTTTTCGCAACCAAACAGAGTTTCGGTGACCCGCCGTTTCAGAATTTCACGAAAATAGGACTGAGGGTTCTGCTTCGACTCCACTCGCTTTTTGAATTCAAGCACTCGCTTCAGAAAAGGTTTCTGCGTTTTGTCGGTAGCATCCGTCAGGACAGAGAGAATCTCATGCTCAAGCAGTATCTCAGCAGGCATCGGAATGCGATCACCCTCTTCATTATGCGTGCTAAGATTGTAAACGACCTTGTCGCGCGTAATGCAGCTTCTCCCACCATATTCACCATTGAAATCAAATAAAAGAAACCGTGAATGACTCCTGAATCCTTCGCCTAGTAAGTTTTTCAGGGCTTCATAGCCATGCTGGTAAAGCGCGGCCAGAGTATTGGACTTGCCGCTGCCAGTATTACCGAAGATGGCGATGTGTGAGTTAAGAAGGCCGTTTATCGGGAGTGTGATATCAATATCTTCGAGATCGGTGCGCGAAAAATTCAGCCCGGCCTCGCCCGCTGGTGCGATCGAGTGGATAAGATGAAGTTGTTCCTCAGACATCAGAAAAACTTCATTGCCGATAAGGGGCAACTCGCGTGTTCCGCCAGTAAAGCGCCCGTTCCGGTCAATGTAGCCTGCCAGTGAGGCCGTAAGATAGCGACGGAAGCGAAGCGAATCGCTTCCGCTACCAACAGGTGCTTTTTCCTCGACAATTTTCTCGGTTTCTACCTTTGCAATCAGACTCATGAAGCCTTTCTTGATTTCAATGAAACTGCCCACTGAAACATTTTTAAGCACCTTGCCGTGATAGAAAAGGTCACTCAGATTTTTATTTTTATCGACAAGCACACTGAGTGTTCTGCCCGACACTTCACGAACCTCACCGATCCTTAATACTGCTTCTTCGTTAACAAAAGCGGAGGTCATTTCATGCCTCCCAGAAAGCTGGTTATAATTTCATTCATCTTTTTGAAGTCCAACGGAGCTCCAGGCGTAAAAACTACGTCAACGTTGGAATAATCACGGAATTTATCAAGAAATAGGTCTTTCGCCGCCTCGTTGTAGGCGAATATTACAATCTTGAGCGTGGCGTTTCGCAGCGCTTTTTTGGTGAGGGTTTCAATATGCTCATCCGCAAAAGAAAATCCGAAAACTATAAACAAAGAGCCTTCTTTATCCAGCTCATTTGAGTAAGTCCGTAGCAGGTCGTAATACACGTTTTCAAGTAAGGTTTCACGAAATTTATCCTTTCGCGGCAGAACCAGTTGATGAGACATAACCCAGTCCTGCTTCTCCTTTGGTGTATTGAACGCAACTGGCTTCATATCCTTAATGGAATAGTAGATTTCTTTATCATAGCTATGCCAGGAAAGGGATCCATGCAACTTGATGAGATTCACCGTAGGTAGTTCCACGCTGTAATTATAAAGGTTCCCGGTTGCGTGTATGGTCTGATAAAAACACTTGGCATCGAATACCGTCCGGTTGTAAATATCGGCGCGCTGACGGAATCCATCATTCAGAATGACGTTGTTATTTTTAACCGCCGCATCCTCAATGAATAAATCATAGTTAGTCGTAAAGAGGTTGATGCGACGCGGTAGCAATCCAGTGCGCCGCCTCGTTAGAAGCATTTCTAATGCACGCATGAACTTCGCGTAATTGTTTTGTGTCGATACGACATCATCTATTAAAGCAGGAAGGATGACCTCTGCGGGCCTGCTTCGCTTAAGGAGGACGTTGTTTGCCTTCCATACATTGTCCAAAAAAGACTCAGACTTACTGAAGTATTCATCATCCTTTCCGGCGCGTACCAGAGCCTCAAGTTCGCTTTCAATATCACCTAGCACGCTGATTGCAGGCAGTGATGCTCCTGAGCCAATGATGAAATTGATGTTTGCTGACTGAAATATGCGTTCAAAATATTCACGATCTCTGTCCTGACCGTAGTAAGCCCGATAAGTCGCCACGCTGTGCCTTTCCTTAAATATCGTAGATAAGATTTATCTTACATGTTTCATCAAGTGATGCATCCTGTTTAAATTTCATTCCCTGACTCATATACGAACGGAGCTAAACGAATCAGGTAGGCAGTTGCATTGCTTCCGGCTTAACATCTTTTCGGATCTCAGGAAAGGAATAGAAGCATTGTTGCCGGAAAGTCACAAAAATTGGCACATTGTTGCGGTGAGTGAATTATTGCCTGAGGAGCAAAATTCAAGGAATGGTAATTCCTAAATGGCAACAATGAGAAAAGCCAGCTTTTCCCCCTCAGCAGCAGCGTGCCGTGAGGGGGAGTAACTACCCGACCAGCGGATGGTTTGCAGTTTTCATTTCATGATGCGTCTTCATCAGTCAAGGCCTGTGAACTGACAGAGTCTTTACGGAGTGTAAAGCGGACCTTAATCTGACCACTAAAAACGGCTTCTCCTTCATATTGAGAATACAAAGCGATTTCAAGTGGTTTGCCATCAACCTCTTCAGCATTAAAAGTGAAAATGTTCTCGCCCTCACTTTTGATTTTGTACTCTTCAAAATAGTTTTTATTCACAAGCAGGGCATCAATGGCATCAAAGTGAGGCCTGATATAAAGCGAACAGCTTTTTTCTTTCCCACGGATCTGTACCTTTCGGTCTTCGTCATAAAACAATATATCTTCTTTACCCTCGACACTATCTATAGTATTCGCTCTGTACTCATTAAATTGATTCCATAATCTTTCATCACCCACAATGAGATAGTCACCTTCCTGGAGGTCATCGTAATCATGGACCACACTCAGAAGTTCGGTGAACGACGTCACATCAATATACCGTTGAGCTGGTTGGCGACTCAGCAAATGTAACAAATCAAGTACGTGCTCGTCGAACAATGAGGATGCACGATTTTCTTCAAATCCGTGTATCTTGCGAGAAAATCTGTCAGTCACATCCTGCTTGTCCATGTGGAAAACGATGCGCCTCATTATATTACTGTTCTCTACAGGGGCAGGTGTAATATTTCCAAAGAGAGAAAACAATAATTTTTTGCTTAAATTTTTTGTAAAAATTTCAGAGATAATACTTCCAAAGCCATCCAGAATTGTACTACTGACTGGAGCGTGTATTATTTCTTGCTGAATATGATTGGTAAAAAGGTCCAGATACTCTTGTATCAAGTCAGACACTTTCTGTTGTTTTTCGGTAAAAGCATCGTCAGCAACAAAAACTGCACCGGTCAGTTTATTGATGGCGTTATGCAGTGATGCAAGATTACTTACGATTTTCTGCAATAATTGATATGGTAATAGATTAGAAGCAACAATTGCTTTCATTTTAGGTGAAACAGAACTTGTATCGCCGCAACGCAACACAGACAACTCCGCTATCTGGGGAATGAGATCCTCAATTCCCCCGAGACGTCTTCCCAGATAGGTGCGCCCGCTTACCAGGCTTTTACCATGTGCTGAGGATAATTTCCTTATAATTTTCCCGGGTGAATTTAATGTCTCATCGTGGTCAGCTTTATTCCAGATAAGCAAACGGATAAAAACGTCGATAATGTCGGAACTTCTGGTCAATTTTTCAGATAAACGTTCAAAACCACCGGTATTTTCGACAAGACTCCCGTCAAGCAGAGTGCTGACAGCAAACTGACATTGTGTGTTTTGAAAGGCATCGGGCTTGCTAATGATAAAAGCAGCTGTTAAGAGTCGAAGATCGGTCAGTGTATTCTTATAGAATGAGTCCTGGAGTTGCGAAAGTTCAACCGGTTTTCTTAATGGCGTATTTTCTGGACTGAAAACAATTTCGCCATCCAGAGTTGCCTGTGTAACGATAAACTCCTGCCAGCTGAACAGTGCAGTATTATGACCATCCGCAGACCCTCGGGCAGTATGAAGCCAGCGGTTCATTAAGTCCACAGCCCAGTCAACAGAGCCTGACTCGCCTGACAGCACTGCACATGCGACTATGTCGGGTAACGTGAACAGGTGCTCTTTCAGAGAGTCATGGTATAACTGCTGACCACCAGTTTTTTTGGATATGTATTTCAGACCATCAGTCCACCCTTCCCAGATTTCGACAAAATCCCTCAAAAGGGCCTCATAACTCTGACGTTGGGTTAAATCAAGCCTCCCCGTGTTGGCATGGCCCCAGCGCACAAGGATGTCCCACGAATAAAAGGTATACCTCAAAGCAAGCTGTATTTCTTTGAAGGAAATGCTTTCTCTTTTAGAACACAGCATTACTGGAACATTCATACACTTAGTATAAAACCTCTCAGATACATCAATGCGTATAACTGCCTGCCGGAAAAGCTGATAAAGCTCTGTATATAATTTATCAGTAAAACTACGCTCCCAAAAAATGTCATCTGCCAATAACAAAAGATTATCTGCCTGCAGCCCTTGCTTGAAATTAAATCCGTCTGTAAAAGTTGTTATGTCACGACAGAATCCTTCAATAGCCTCGTCAAAAGCATTGATATCAGCACTGGCTAACGCATCTATGGTATCACCCAAAAGCCCTTTGATTATTCTGTCTGTTGCGATATTACGTTTAGTAGCAATGCCTGTGCGGAAACAACGTGTCAATAAATTTACCAGAACATGGTCAGACTCGATGTTTTTAATTTTAAACAGGGGTAGGGTATCAAACTCATCCCGGCTATCTAGCTTCGAAAACAACGCAATTGCTATTTGTTTTTTCTTTACACGTCCATACATGTTTATATGCCATAAAATAATCTTCAATGGCCACACATAGATATCTTTAATGACTTCCTGCTTTGAAGATTCACTACTGATAGCTGAGTAATCTTTTTCGAAAGAATAATCCTCAAAGGAGAGGTTGCTAAATTTATCATTTTTTATAATTTGGCTCTCAACCGGGTTATTTAAAAAAATGTTATGCAGTTGACTTCTCACATGCATTGATAAGATGTCGGCAGTGAGATAACGTAACACCATTCTTTCGCGTTTTTCATCGTCAAGCACACTGAGGCTTTGCACAAAGAACCAGACAGAAAGCGCAATGTTAAGCATCATCCATATAATACTTATTCCACAAATTATCGCGTAGTTATAGTTTCCAACGAATGTTCTCAGCAATAATCCGCAGAGCATGAAGCCAGAAAGACATAACCCGCTCAGACCTGCCAGCATGAATCCGGAATAGGTCTGATAAGCTGCGTGTACGATTTTCCGTGCTGATTTCCTCTGAAATATCACACTGACAAGGCCAACGACCATGGGATACACAATACCTATAATGGTAAGCTGTCCCCCCAGGAGGTTTATCTGGGCGTCAAACAGGGTATACCATTCAGGAAACCACTCAGCTATAAATGGTTTTATATAGCTTTTACCTGAGACCATTACAATGAAAATGGCCCCAAAAAATGATATCAATATAAGCATTGCCTTAACGTAATGCCTTGAACCGGAGACCAGTAATTTTTCAAAGCCGTTCCATTTCAGTGCCATGTAAGATTGATTTACATGAATGTTTTCACGGATGAACTTATCTGTCTGGTAGCTAATGCTGTCTAGGATTTTTTTAAGCATATTGGCTCATTAATATAAATATTATTGTTTATATACTGTGATAGAGAAAGGTCATATGAGTCAGTCACTTTAGCATCACACGCCTGGATTTTCTTCCATCAAACACACTGTTCGGTAGCTTACGCATTCGTCTGTTTGACTCATTACTCATGGCAGGCTGTAACTGTGTCTCAGGGGAGTGATTTTCCGGTTTAGCAACTTTTCGGATCTGCGCGGCGGGAAACCCGTAAGAGATATGATAATCAAACAAAGTGCATAAAATCATACTGAATGTGATATTTATCATTAATCATGAAATCATACCTGATATGATATTTGCCAATTTATTAAAAAATCATTTGAGATATGATTTTTTACTTAACCAGACATTATCAGACGGAGCGTGCAGGATGGATGAAGAAATGTTGTTTTCGCTCAGCTATGAGCAGATGACGCAGATGGCAGAGGAGGAAATAAAGCAATGCGATTTTCGCAGGGATGGCACCCATTATGTCTGGGAAGTGAACAAGGCTCATGACATCCTCCGCTTCTGGTATCTCCTGGCACTGCGCGGACACACAGGCCTGGCCATAACACGGGTCGAATCAGACTATAAACGGCTAAAAACGCTCATTTCTCAGAGGAATGAGGGACAATGATGCAGGAAAAATCCCGACGTCCGTCGCCGCTGCAGCGACGGGTGCTGATCGTGCTGGCCGCCCTCGAGGCACGCCATCCCGGAACACCCGTGCCTACCCGCCTCATTGAACGTCTGCTGACCGACGGGGGGCATGGTCCGGTATACGGGCCGAACCTGCGCGCCTCCTGCCGGCGTATGGAAGCCGCGGGCTGGCTGCGCACCCTGCGTGCGCAAAACATGCAGCTGGCCGTGGAGCTGACGGATGCAGGCCGGACGCTGGCCACTCCCATCCTTGCAGAAGAACAGGCCAGCCAGCTGGCCGAACAGCGTGCCACGGAAGTGCGGGTTCTGCCCCTGGTCCCGCACAGCCAGGCAGAGGAAGCTGACGACCGGCCGGTGGAGCTGGGCGATCGCTGGCACATGGCCTGCCGGGGTGACTACGTTATCCGTCTTGACGGCACCACCTGCCTGCAGCTTTGGAACACGGCCGGGCAGCTGACGCGCCTGGCGGGCGATCCCCTGGAGGTCGCCGCCTGGCTGCAGGCCTGCCACGATGCGGGGATTGCGGTGCGGGTGCAGGTTAATGAAAGCACCACGCCGGAGGAGGGTACACCGGACGGTTCCGCGCCGGCGGACCTGACCGGCACCTGGTACTGCCAGCTGGACGCCGCGCTGCAGGCACAGGGGATCACCGGGCTGACTGAGGGTATTCGCCTTGACGTAGTGAGCCCTGAGGAAGCCCTCCGGGCTGTGCCGGCACCGGCGCGGCTGCTGCACGTTCTGCGCGAAAGCCCGCTCACGGCTGCCGGTTATGAGGAAGACACGCAGGCCGCGCTGGCCGACCTGCTGGCGCGCGCGGGGTTCACGGGCGACCAGGCGCAGGAGCTGCAGTGGCACCGCATCCGCTGGCCGCTGATGGATCAGGAAGACGCTGACCGGCGCGAGCTGAACAGCCTGCTGGATGAACTGGAGCAGCGACAGCTGTACTGCAACCGCGGGCAGCTGACGGAGATTGTGTTTTCACCGGTCCGCAGATCTGACGAGCGCTGGACGGAACGTCTGCAGTGGCTCCTGATGACGGACGCATTCGGGTTCTGCAGTCCGCTGTCCCGTGACGCGGGCGCCCGGGCGCTGGCGATCCTGGCCGGCTACACGGGGCAGGAGGTGGCGGAACATCTGGCCACGGTGATTGTGTGGAACGACGCCGGAGCAGTAGCCGGTACGTCTTCATTCCCTCGTCCGCATGAGGAATAGAAAATTGCCTGAAAATACATCGATTTACATATCAATTATCGCCATGATAATTGCATCAACCGCAGTGCTGGTCAGTATTCATACATGGAGAAGAGCGAAGAGATACAAGATAATATTTAAAAAGCTGAAGAATGGGGAGGAGCTGAATGACAAGGAAATTTTGCTCCTTCAGAAGCTTCGTAAACCAGCTGAAAAATAATGCCTGTCTGTTATATTTCGCGACCTGACGTCCATCTCATCGTCACCTGCACGCGCCGCAAAACTGTGGCTGCAGGTGATGCTGTGTTTCCGGATGAACGTGACGTGGAGAGAGCTTACGGGCTCTGGATGGAGAGACTGGCGCAGGCCCGTCGCGGATCGCCCCCCATGACTGCCGGCGAGCTGTATACAGGCCAGCACTGGAGCAGGGCAGCTGCAGCTGCGGCGCGTAGTGGTGCTGAGATGTGGATTATATCCGCAGGCCTGGGGCTACTGCATGTCTCTGATCCCGTGGTCCCGTATGAAGCGACGTTCTCTATGATGCCGTTCTGCCATCGCACTCACTGGGAGCGGCTGACAACGCATCCACCTTCGGAACGACGGTGTACCTCACTGAAGAAGCTGATGCAGTCAAGGCCTGCCGATCGGTTTGTGGTGGCGGCCTCCCCGCTTTATCTGCGTGCCGTTGAGTCAGATCTGATCGCCGGCATGAAAGCTCTCTGCAATCCGGAACAACTGGCAGTGGTCACGTCAAAAGGCTATCAGGGAAGCCTGAAGGGCAATATCAAGTATACGAGTGCAGACATGATGAAGGCCCTCAATACCAATTTGACGGGCCTCAATATCAGTTATGCCCTGCAGCTCATTGGCTGAGTGGAGCTGCACACCAGAAAAGCAGTGCAGGGAAGTGTCTACAAAAGCCGCTTTCGCGGCTCTGCCTGTAACAGAACAGTTCTACGGCGCTTGAATTGCCAGGCGGTACATTTCTTCCAGTGCAAGCGGACACCGAAGCGTCAGCGTCTGTTGATCGAAAGCCTCCGTTCCCAGCCGTACATACCAGAATTCATAGAGCATTCTGCATATCAACGTACCACGCCGCCGGTAGTTCTCTCTGGCCTGTTCTGTGGCGGTAACGAGTTCGTTCAGCGTCATCTGATAATTCATCATAGATACCTCCAGTGGCACAGGGGAATCCTGAGCCTTGTGTAACCTAGGCTTCTGTCACGACGGCAGGCAGGCAACCAAAAAATATGAAATTACAGTACAGGTTTAGCCGGCGCTGACACTCTGGAATGTATCTTCAGATAGATTAAAGTCCCATCACGGGACAAAATACTTGAGATAGTCCTAAAATGGGACTATCATTATGACATGAAGATAATCGCTATCAAGACACTGAGGGATTTCTGGACGGCGAATCCCGATGCAGAGCAGCCGCTAAAAGCCTGGGTAGATGAGGCCAGTAAAGCTGAATGGAAAACCCCGGCAGAAATCAAAGAACAATACCGCAGTGCCAGTATTCTTAAAAACAGGCGAGTGGTTTTTAATATTAAGGGAAATGACTATCGGTTAATTGTTGCGATTGCATACCAGCGAGGATGGATGTTTATCAAATTCATTGGTACGCATAAAGAATATGACAAAATAGATGCTGAAACTGTCAGCCTGGAGTAAACCCTATGCAGATTAAACCAATTAAAACTGAACAGGACTATGAAGCCGCGTTACGCGCTGTGGAGCCTATGTTTGATAACGAACCTCCTGCAGATACCCCGGAGGGAGACTTTTTTGAAATCATGTGCGTACTGATTAATGAATACGAAAACAAACACTTTCCTATCGAAGCCCCGGACCCGATTGAAGCTATTAAGTTCAGGATGGAACAGCAGGGACTGACGGTAAAAGATCTTGAGCCGGCGATCGGAAAATCTAACCGGGTCTATGAAGTGCTTAACCGCAAACGTAATCTGACGCTGCCCATGATCCGGAAATTACATTCAATGTTTGGTATTCCTTTAAAAAGCCTCGTTGGAGGATAAGCCGGGTTGAAATTTACGAGCTTAATACCCGCAGGGTATGCAACCGGGGATATTAAATAATGAAACGGAAGTTCTGCTCACTGGTCCTGTTCGTTGTGGCGTTTTCGGCCAGTGCCGATATCAGCGGCCGGATTGTGCGCGTGCTGGACGGGGATACCGTTGAGATACTTGAGCCAGGAAACCAACTGACGCGTGTTCGCCTGGCTGGCATCGATGCGCCGGAAAAGAGTCAACCCTTTGGCCAGCGTTCCCGTCAGGAACTGTCATCGATGGTGGCTCAGCGGCCCGTAACCGTCAAGGGAAGTGAAACGGATCGCTATGGACGCCTGCTGGGTACCATATGGCTTGGTATGACGGATGTAAATGCCGAACAGGTACGTAAAGGTCTGGCCTGGGCATACCGTTACCACGGAAAACCCGTCCGGCCAGACTACGCTGTTCTGGAGGCCGAAGCCCGCCTTCAGTCAGTCGGACTCTGGTCAGAACCGGGTCAGACTGAGCCCTGGCGCTGGCGTAGCCTGCATCAGAATGGGCTAAAAAAAGAATAATGATTAAGGAGATTTCTGAATGACGTTAAAATTAACCGAAAGCAAACTGGAAATTCTTATCGATACGTTAAATGCCATTATATGCGGTGAAGTCAATATTACGCGTGAGCAGCGCGAAAATATGGTCAGGACGGTTGCAACCCTGGGTGGGTTAACAGAACGGCAGCGCCTCATCACAGCTGAAAAAGAAGCCAGAAAGCAGGTGAAAGAAGAAAAGGAAAAAAAACCACGCCTTCCGGATGAAGTATTTCCGCGTTCCGGAAAACCGTGGGCGCCGGAGGACCTGGACCTTATTCATTCGATTATTTCTGATATTCCGGATGATAGAATCGATGATCATATACTCTGGCTGTCGCAGAAACTACAGCGTACCCCTTATGCCATTACCCTGAAAATTGTCAGTGAAGGCCGAATGAACGAGGAGTGGGCTAAAGGGTGGAAGCCTGCCGCCAAATCTATTCGTGAGGATTTTGCTCTGGTCAGGGCAAAGACTAAAGCAAACAATACAGATAATTAATGAACGGTCTTACATCACTAAAAATGAGTCGATAAATTGACTAAGGTTTAGAACGTTAATATGAAAATTTAATTAGGAAATTTCCTACTCCGCTAAATATAATATTCATGCAGCCGATAATAAGAGTGTAAGAAAGGGGGCGGTGTGAACGATTTTCATATTTTAAGTATTTGTATTCAGAATAAGGATGTGGCAGGCGCAATGCGCGTGCTGCGTGATAAATCAGAATTTGCGGTGCGCAAGATTCTGGAGAAACTAAAGATCAGGGTCACAACGCAAACCGGCAGGGCATTCTGGCATTATGTTCAGGGCTGGCTGTTAACCGCGTGTCGCCAGGGGAATCTACAGCATGAATCGTTCAGTACCCGACGTTCTTCCCACTATCCGGAACGCCAGCCAGCTCAGTCCCGCAGCTCTCGATATGGTCAAACTTCTCGCACTTCTGGCCATGATTATCGACCACATCAATACGGTGTTTCTGTCGCCAGCCTTGCCGGTGATGTATGCGCTTGGCCGGATGGCCTTCCCCCTGTTCACGCTTATATGGGCGATGAACGTACAGCGCACCCCGGAACGACTTCAGAAGAGAGCCAGTCGTCTGTGGATCTGGGCAGTCATCACCCAGCCGGTGTTCAGCCTGGCCTTCTGGCATCAGCAGCCCTGGTGGGCCCTGAACATTCTGTTCGTGTTTGCCGGCGTCACGCAGCTGCTTGCCCTGCAGTACCGGCACGGCCGGAAAGGAATGTTTGCGGGATATCTGCTCCTGGCCCTCATGATTTGGCCACTGCAGCCGGCAAGCTACGGGCTGGCAGGAATAACGCTGGCCATCAGTATGGCAACGGTTTCTGGCAGCGATACACCCGGAGTGCAGCGGCTGGCAGCCCTCGCTGCCGTGCTGTCACTGATTTGTTTAAACGGGTTATCGCATCTCCTGGATATGCCCGCAGAAACATTATTACTGGCCACGCTGCCTACTCTGGTATTCCCCCTGGTGGTGGTTTCATTCTGCAGGCAAATCTGTCCGGAGGGCCGCAGGCGTTTCATGCCGCGTAATTTCTTTTATCATGCTTACGCCGGTCACCTGGGGATTATTGGTCTGGTACAGTATACTTTCGCCTGATTAGGGAGGACGTGATGGCTATCAGTGAGAAAGAGCTGCTTGAGGCAGGTTTCAGCAAGAGCGAAGTGGACAATTTACTGGGCAGGCTTGCAGCAGGCGGAGGCACCATGCAGCATCTCATCGATGCGCTCTCTCGGCGCTTCCGGGTGTCGGTATGGATCACTGTCGCGCTGGTTCTGGTTATGCTGGTCACCCTCATTGCCGGCAGCCGGACACACATTCTTTCCGGGGGAATGAGTTCCCTTGTAGTCCTGATCATTGCCTGGGTGACCTTCCCACCTGTACTGGGCTGGAAAGCATTCCGCCTGAAGAAGACTATTTCCCGGAAGGCTCAATAGTCAGTAAATCAAGCGCCACTTTGGCTTTAACCCCCCATCCCGCAATTTTAAGCGCCATTGCGGGACGTGGCGTGCCGGATACTTTCCTGAAGAAATCGGGCCTGGTCCAGTACCACAGCCGTTGTGCTTCGGGTTTCAGCCTCAGGCCATACGCGCCGTAGACTTCGCTGAAGAGTGTGACAGCCTTGTAGGTTCCCAGCCCCTGCTGCCGGCTGAAGCCGAGGAATTCTGCGACCTCCATCGAGCCGTCAGCGAAAATTCCCTCCGTCTGCTTATCACCGAGGAGGTTGTGTGCGGCCTCACGTGAAATAGTGTTAAGCCCGTTAACAACAATCACGGCACCGGCCACCACGCCCACCGGCGTCATGGAGGACATCATGACGATCCCACCAAAGATGGCCGCACCGGCCACCACGACGTCGACCGCTGAAATGATGTAGCCCACAATTTTGTTCTCGTCCCGGACAACCTTCACCTCAGCATAGAGTTTTGCATAGCCGGTTTTTAGCGATCGGGACTGCTCCAGCAGGCTGGTATTCTCAGCCCGTAAGGCCCGCAGACAGGCCATACAGTCATCATCCGTTTTCGCCCGGCGCGCGGCCTCAAACTGGGCCATGATGAATGCCCTGATCTCATCCACAAACTGAATCCGGATGAAACCATCCTGGAGATGCATAGCCGCCACCGTGTTGGCCGTATTCACCAGTTTCCGGGCCTCCAGGTTGATCATGGTTTCGGCCCAGGCACGGGGATTCTGGCCGGGTAAAAGCAACGTGTCCATTTTATCGCCTCGCTTATCTGTTTCTGAAAGCATATTCCCGAAACGAGTTTTGACAACAAAAAATGGGCACGCTGTCCTACAGAACTCACTGATGCCGCATCGCGGCATGGAGGCGCCAGCTGAGGCCAGACAGGGAGAGAATGCCGACGGGCGCCGTGACCGGCGTAAGCCGCTGCGGTTTGAAAGGTTCTGCCTGTCCCATCCCTTACCCTGCAGAGCCATACCCGTTAACCGCCACGCCTGGTAGTGATGTGCGCGGTCGGAGTGAGCACGTCGAGGCCAGAGGCCGCTGACGGGCTGTATCTCCGCGTTAGCGCCGTGAGGCGCTTACGAGCGTGTACAGAGGGCTTGCCGCTACGCTAACTGCAGCAGCTCTTACTTCTAGTTACAACATCCCTCTTAAAGCGATGGTGTTCCGGCCCTTCGGGCCGGGGCGGCGTCGGTTTAGCAGGGGTCAGGTATGTATGCGGTGCCTGGTTCTGGCGAGAACGGGGCCCGGCGCTTGCGACGGGAGGTACTTTTGATTTCCTTCTGAGCGCGCGGCCGTGAGGCCGCTGCACGCGAAGGCATTTTACATTATCCACAGAGTGGCCGAAGACAAAGATCTACTCTGGAATGTAATGAACAGAGAGATAAAAAAGGTGAAGTAAGACCGTTTTGCGGAATGTCTTTTATTCATTTCCGGGTTACTTCACTTATTCGTTTGCGGATTTCTGTGTAAAAAAAAGAGACTGTGGCCATTGCGAGCCATAACGACCGGCAGAACGTCATGGTGACCGGAAGAAGAAAGGAGTGAAGGATGAAAAATGAGCAGAATGGCCGAAAAAAAACAAGCACGAAAAGCCCCGGTGAGGGGCCTGTAAACAGGAAGACTGTTGTGTCGTCTGTGACTAGTCTGGTGGAGAAAGCGCCAGATCCAGCTGGTAAAGATGCTGGATGGCCAGAGCCTTCAGGCGCTCAGATGTGCACCAGTACGCTTCGTCAGGCGGCATGGTGCGATAAATCCATTCAGACATTGCATGGAGTCGTTCATCTGCCGGCAGCTTAATCAGGTTGTTGGCACGTTTACGCTCCGCGCCTTTTTTGCGGCGGTAAACGAGTGCCTCCTGACGCTTACGGCCAGACCAGCATTTCCGCGCAGAGTGGGCCTGAACATCATCATGTTCGCTCATCACCCCTTCCCGCATCAGCTGCTCACGCTCGGCGCTCTGACGGAGCTTCTTCTCCTGCTCTTTA
This sequence comes from Enterobacter sp. WI-ESBL-E8, assembly GCF_053364895.1. Classification (NCBI taxonomy): domain Bacteria; kingdom Pseudomonadati; phylum Pseudomonadota; class Gammaproteobacteria; order Enterobacterales; family Enterobacteriaceae; genus Enterobacter; species Enterobacter sp. WI-ESBL-E8. The sequence goes on along the minus strand of NZ_JBRWXJ010000002.1, from coordinate 668 downwards.
AACAGCTTGTCCATATCGACGCCCAGCATCTGGAATCCCACAGGGGTGATATAGACATACGTTGGCAGCCAGGTGCGGGATTCACGATCCCAGGCGCGTTCTTCCGCGAGACCCAGAACGCCAAACCGTACCTGTTCCTCAATAAGCCGTGAAAGGCGTGACACCGTCACCTCCGTTTCAGGAATGACATTGCCTTTTGCGTCCTTTGCACTGAGTTCTTTTGCAAGACGGGAGATACACATGCCGACGGTATGCTTGCCGGCATCACAGAAGCTGATGAGCACTGGCCAGAGCGCATCGAGCAGGCGCTGACGTTCCGGACGGAAGCCATATTTACGTCCCGCCTTACGGCGGCCGGCGACATAGAGAGGGTGACGAGAAACATGCATGCGCAGGCTGACCTGCCCGGTTTCTTTATCTTTTTTCACCAGGCGATTGTAGGCATGACCGAGCTGTCCGGAGAGCTTTTTATAATGCTCCGGGCGATACCAGGCCGGGTTCTCACATTTGGCTTTTGTGGAATGCTCACCGCGTTTGCGGCGGGTCAGTTTTTTGACCGGTGCAATGAGGAAATTACCCTGAGTGCCGGCATCGACATCCTGCCAGAAACGGGTTAGCTCATCTTTCGGTAGATCTGACCAGTAAACAGAAATCTGATTCTCATTCAC